>JALUWZ010000105.1 GCA_027019205.1 Emcibacter sp. | reverse complement strand
ATTCAGGCGCCGTGTAGAGCAAAGAATTTTTTTAGTCAAAAAACATTGAAAATATTGATTTGTTAATTTCTATATGTCTTACTGGTCCCGATTACTGGAATCATTCCGGGGAGTAGCGATGCCTCTTGAAATTAAACATATATATTTTACCGAATCGGAACTTAAAAAAGCTCTGATAAATTTTTCCGTGCGTAAAAAGCAATATATTAAAATGCAGGATATCCGGGAATTGATCGTTGACGACGGGGAAAATATAAAAATATCCCTGCTGATTGACAAGACCCTGAATTTCAAGGATGACAGAGTTGACTATTCTGCGCCGGAAATCGCGGCGGCGTTGCTGGCCTTCTGCATGGTGTGTAAAATACCTATGCCAAAATCGGGGCGCAAGGAAATATCGGCAAAAGGCAAGAAGGTTTATCTGAAAATCAGCCTTAACCAGGAAATTAATTTCGAAAAATATAACATTACCGACAGGCTGCAAAACTCTTCCATGTCCTGAACCTCTGCCATAGCCCCGTTTTTGTGCTGTGCAGCAATTATTATACAAAATTCACTTGACGGGGCAAATTTCCGTATTATGTTCGGCGGCGGGCTATCCCCCCCCAACGGGGGACGCCTATTCTGCAAGGAGTAGGAGATAAAATGAAACCTTTACAGAAACCGGCGACTCCGCTGTTTTCGTCAGGACCGTGTGCAAAGCATGCGGGCTGGACGATAAAAAATCTTGAAAATGCGCCTTTGGGCCGTTCTCATCGTGCCAAAATTGGCAAATCCCGTCTTAAAGAAGCCATTGACCGAACTGCAGCTCTGCTCGGGGTGCCGGAGGATTACCGTGTCGGTATCGTCCCGGCGTCCGATACCGGGGCCGTCGAAATGGCCTTATGGTCCCTGCTGGGCGCGCGCGGCGTTGATGTGCTGGCGTGGGAAAGTTTTGGCTCGGGCTGGGTCACAGATATTACCAGGCAACTGAAACTGGACGATATTCGCAGCTTGATTGCCGATTATGGTGATCTGCCGGACCTGTCACAGGTTGACCCGGCCCGCGATGTTGTCTTCACCTGGAACGGCACCACGTCCGGGGTCCGGGTGCCGGATGGTGACTGGATCAGTGACAAGCGCGCGGGGCTGACGATTTGTGACGCGACATCGGCGGCTTTTGCCATGGATTTACCGTGGGACAAGCTTGATGTGACCACCTTCTCATGGCAGAAAGTCATGGGCGGCGAAGCGGCGCACGGCATGATTATTTTAAGCCCCCGGGCGGTGGAACGGCTGGAAAATTATACCCCGTCCTGGCCCTTGCCGAAAATTTTCCGCCTGACCAAGGGCGGCAAGCTGATCGAGGGTATCTTCAGCGGTGCGACCATCAATACCCCGTCCATGCTCTGTGTCGAGGATTATCTTGATGCGCTTGGCTGGGCGGAAAGCCTTGGCGGATTATCGGCGCTGATTGAGAAATCAGAAAATAACCTTGGCGTCCTGCGTGACTGGGTTGCCCGGACTGACTGGGTCGAGTTTCTCGCCCGTGAGGCGGCGACCATATCCAGTACATCGGTCTGTCTGAAGATAGTTGCCCCGTGGTTTACTGACCTCGCGGCGGCGGATCAGGCCTCGGCGGCCAAGGAAATCGCGGCCCTGCTTGATCAGGAGGGCGCGGCCTTTGATATTGGCAGCTACCGGGATGCCCCGGCGGGACTGCGTATCTGGGCCGGCTCGACGATCGAGGCTGCGGATCTTGAAGCTCTCCTGCCATGGCTCGACTGGGCTTACGCACAGGTCAAGGCAGCACACGTCTGATATCTCACATATATTTTTTCTGAAAGGCACCTGAAAATGGTAAAGCTACTTAT
>JALUWZ010000104.1 GCA_027019205.1 Emcibacter sp. | reverse complement strand
TAATTTCGCCAGTATTTCCACCAGCGCCAAATGGCTGATGAGCTTTGGCATGATCGTCGGGCGGCTTGAGTTCCTCACCGTTCTGGTCCTGTTCATCCCGCGCTACTGGCAGGATCTTTAACCCCGTTCCCACACACTGGTTAATATATGTAATATATGCTATAGTTCGAATATGGGGATAATATAATTAATATGGGAAGATAAAAATGATATCCTGGGAAATAAAAGGCGAAGAGCTTGGCAACTGTAATTGTGATTATGGCTGCCCCTGTCAGTTTAATGCGTTACCGACACATGGCAGCTGTGAAGCGGCAGTCGGCTATCAAATTCATGAAGGGCATTTCGGCGATATAAAGCTGGACGGATTGCGCGTCGCCATGGTTGTCTGGTGGCCCGGTCCGGTTCACGAAGGCAACGGGAAAATGCAGGTCATTGTCGATGAACAGGCCAGTGACGAGCAGCGCGAGGCCATTGTCAAGATTATTCACGGTGAAGAAACCGACCCCATGGCTACAATGTGGTCGGTTTATTCTACCATGTGCCCGACCAAGCTTGAAACCCTGTCAAAACCCATCGCGCTGGAAATTGACGTAGAAGAACGCATTGGCAAGATTTCCGTACCGGATGTTTTTGTCACTCGCGGGGAGCCTATTCGCAACCCGATAACCGGGGAAATCCACCGGGCAAGGATAGACCTGCCTCACGGCTTTGAATATGAGATTGCCGAAATGGGTAGCGCCAGCACCGAAGCAACCGGTGAGATCAAGTTGAGTTTGAAGGATAGTTTTGCCCAGTTTAACAAACTTCATCTCAATAATAACGGTCCGGTCAGAAAGGCGGCGTAGCCTGCCGGAGCAGAGTTTATGTCCAGCCCGATCGAGCGGCTCCTGCGCCATGACCGGCTGATCGTTATTGTCGCCCTGATGGTGGTCACGATGGCAGCGGGCCTGTTTACGCTGTTCGGGGTTGGCTTGCCGATGTCGGCGTTTGACATGAAGGCTATGCCGGACGATATGGACAAACTGTTGATCCCTGCCCTTTGGACACCGACCTATTTTATTATCATATTTCTGATGTGGTGGGTGATGATGATTGCGATGATGATCCCGGGCGCCGCGCCAACCATCCTGCTGTTTACCGCCCTTGACCGGCGCGGGGGAGACGGGAAATTTATCTTTTTCAAGATGATCCTCTTTCTGTCGGGCTATCTGGCCGTTTGGGGATTTTTCAGCTTTTGCGCCACCTTTTTGCAATGGATACTGGAGCATCACGCCCTCGCCTCACCGGTGATGATGAAGGTTACCGGCCACTATCTCGGCGCAGGCATTTTGCTCCTGGCCGGACTATATCAATTCACGCCCCTGAAACGGGCCTGCCTGACCCATTGTCGCGCCCCCGTCCGGTTTCTGACGGAGAGAAGACGCCCGGGCCGGCGCGGCGCTTTTCTGATGGGAGCCGAACATGGTTTATTTTGTCTCGGCTGTTGCTGGTTTCTGATGGTATTATTATTCTTTGGCGGTATTATGAATCTCTACTGGATCGCCGGACTGGCTCTTTTCATCTTATTTGAAAAGCTGGTTCCCCATGGCCACCGGATCGGATATGCCGGCGGCCTTGTTCTGACCATTGCTGGTGGCTATCTGTTAATGTCCTGAACAGGGGAGAAAAAAATTGATACAAAAATTATTTATAATGGTTATCGGGCTGGCCCTTGGCATAATCGCCAGCAATGCCACTGCGGCGCAAAAAGACAGCTGGTCGATCATCCATGCGGGAACCCTGATGGCCGATGCCCGCAAGGCCCCGGTATCACAGCAAAGCATCGTCATTAAAAACGGCAAAATTTTTGCCATAAGGCCGGGCTATATCACCGGTGCCGATCTGTCCGGGGCAGGAAAAGTTAAAATCATTGACCTGAAAAACGACTTTGTCATGGCGGGCATGATTGACAGCCACGTCCATGTCACCATGCAAATATCACCTCATGAGCTTGAAAAAGGCGTTACCACCACCAGCTCTGATTATGCCCTGATCGGCGCGGTATATGCCCGGCGCATTCTCAATGCCGGTTTTACCACTGTCCGTGATGTCGGGGCCTCCTCGCGTGAGGCAATATTCGCGCTGCGTGACATCATCCGCAAGGGGAAAATACCCGGCCCCCGCATTCTTGCCGCCGGATATATCATATCCCCGCTCGGGGGTCACGGTGACAGTGTTGGCTATCGTCCCGATGTCTTTGGCACCCCCAGCAGCGCTATTTGCAACGGAGCAGACGATTGCCGCCGGGCGGTCAGGGATCAGATAAAATACGGGGCAGATGTCATTAAATATGTTGCCACCGGCGGCGTATTGACCGCACAAGCCAGCGGCACCGGCCAGCAATTTACCGATGCGGAACAGAGGGCCATTATCGACACCGCCCATATGTCGGGCCTCAAGGTGGCCGCCCATGCCCACGGCAAAGGGGGAATTGAGTCCGCGCTCCGGTCCGGGGTTGATTCAATCGAACACGGCTCCTATCTTGACAAAGATACTGTCAAACTGTTCAGGAAAACCGGGGCTTATCTGGTGCCGACCCTGCTTGCCGGAAAAACGGTGGTTGATATTGCCACCAAAAAGCCGGGGTTTTTCCCGCCGTCAATCGTTGCCAAGGCCAAACAGGTCGGCCCGCTTATGTCCCATGCCCTCAATCTGGCCTATAAGGGCGGGGTGAAGATTGCCTTTGGCACCGACAGCGGGGTCAGTGTTCACGGCATAAACGGTCAGGAACTCGTCCTTATGGTCAAGGCGGGCATGAGCCGGAAAGATGTGTTGATTGCCGCGACCGTCAGCGCCGCCGACCTGCTGGGCCGGTCGAATATCATTGGCACGGTGGAAAAGGGCAAGTCAGCTGATATTATCGCCGCCAGTGGTAATCCGCTGAAAGACATATCCACCCTCCTCCATCCTGATTTCGTTATGGCACGCGGAGTTATTGCGGTGGAGTAGCCACCACCAGTTTGTGACCGGTATAGTCGAGGGGGACAGGAATTTTTTGCTGAAGCCCCTCGAATCCGCCAAGTTTTTTCAGAACCGGGTCAACAGACGCCCGGCCCTCTTCTGACAGCCCCTGATAATAGCGCTGGGGCCGCTGGAACATCCATTGCTGATAGGGCAATATTGCCCGGTTGCCTTTCACATCGCCCAACATAAAATCATGACGGCCTGTGGTGCGCGGGAAAGAGTCCGCGTCCGGATTTTCCTTGACCCAGTCGGCAACCCTGTCCATCGTCGCCAGTAACAGCGGGAACTGCTGACGGAACATATGGGACAGGATGGGATAGAGGGTTTCCGGCACCTCGTCACCGGGCAGGAAATGCCCCTCGTCACCGGACGGATTCTGCATGCGCCGGGTCCAGTCAAACACCCGGGGGGCAATATCCTGCATCCATGCTTTGGGATAGGGGTCCTGCGCCATATGGGCGAAAAGCGGCGCCACCAGCCCGAAATCACCGATTGACGGGCGTGATCCCAACAGAAAATCATGATCCTCCAGATGGCGGTCAAAGGCCCTGAGAAATTCCTCCGTGGCTTTCTCAAGCTCCGGTTCGGTCTCGGGGTCGAGGCCCATCAGGGGCCGGTACATGCGGCCAAAATACAGCGCCACCGGAATGCCGACAAAGGGCTTGGCCCAGCCGGGCCAGTGGGGCTTGATCACATCGCCAAACTGGTTGAGGACAAACCATAAATTCTGCCGTCTGAACTGCCAGCGGTAATGCATCGCCGGCAGCAACAGCCATTCATCACCGTAAACTTCAAGCAGCAGGGCGACAAGCCTCTGCCACGGCGTATCGGGATAGATTGACGGCGATGGGAAGCGTTCCTCCAGCCGGTCAATGATAACCGTGGTGTCCTGGATATATTCCCCTTCCGGGGTGATGACCACCGGAATGATCTTGCGGCCTATATGCTGCTGGATATTGGCGTAATCGGCGTTTGACAACTGTTCCCTGTAAGGGATTTTCTTGTAACGCAGATAGGCGCGGGTCTTGCCCGAATAGAGCGAGATCTGATGGGCCAGATGAATATACATATTTTTATCTACGCCTCGACAATATCGTCTTTCAGGCTAAGGACAAAGGCCACCACATCGTCACATTCCGGCCCCGGCACCTGCAGGGCTTTCATGGTTGCCCCGGCATGGCCAAGGAATATCGACCAGTCCTCTTCACTGATTTTCATGCCCTTGTGGGACAGCAGCATATCCCGGCCCGTATAATAGACTGGCCCGCCGGCATTGGCCGAGAGATAGTCAATCAACAACTGTTTTTCCCGGGCAACCCCGTCATCGCCGCGATTCTGCCAGAACCGGCCCAGCCTGTCATCCCCCTGCAGGCGCGGCAGCAGATCATTGACAAAACCGGTAATTCCATCATAGCCGCCCAACCGCTCATATAATGATTTTTCACTCATCTGTTTTCCTTTCGGGATTAGTGATAACCTGCAATATTACAGGACCTCCTGATGAAAAAATATAGCCGGAACCCGGTTTTTAGTCCAGTATTAACACCGGAGACGGTCATGACAGACCCCATAGTGGCAAAAGCACAGATGATGATCAGGAAAGCCCCCGTTGTCATCGCGATCAACGGGCTGGATTGTGCCGGAAAAACCAGCTTTGCCGGACAGCTTCACGAAAAATTGACCGGCCTGAAAATAACAACCGCCCTGCTGCATGTTGATGATTTTAACAATCGCGATGTGCAGAGACAGGTATATGATGCCCATAACAGGGGAAAACTCACCCTGGAACTGTTCGAATTATATTACCACCACAGCATCGATTATGACAGGCTGGCCCGGACCATACCCCGGTCCCGCGCCCGGCATGACATCACCATTATCGAAGGGGTGTTCCTGTTTAAAGACAGCCTCAATCACCTGCCGGACATCCGGATTTTTCTGTCTATTGACCCGAAGCTCGCCCGGCAACGTTACCGGAAACGCCGCAGAAACGCCGGGGATACCCGGCCACTCGCGGTATTTGATGATATATGGCTGCCCGCCTTCCGGCGCTACTGCGATGATGTCCATCCGGAACAAATAAGCGACTTCATCATCCGCTAAACTGCCGGTGACGGTAAAGTCTCAGGGTCACGCATCATTTATCAGATGTACATCCTGTTGCGGATAGGGGAAGCTGATGCCCTTGTCATCAAACCGGTGTTTGATATCCTTGGTCAGGGCGGCCTTCAGCGGCCAGTAATTGCCACTTTCCGTCCAGACACGAACCACAATATTAACTGAACTATCGGCCAGTTCACCAACAAATATCGCCGGTTCGGGGTCGGTCATGGCCCGGTCGTCTGCCGTGATCACATGACCAATTTCGGCGATGGCATCATCAATATTATCGTCATATCCGATGCCGATGACCAGATCAACCCGGCGCGTGTCATGGGCCGAGAAATTCTGGATCGCCGCCCCCCATATCTGGCTGTTGGGAATGATGATCTGAACATTGTCGCCGGTCGCGAGTTCCGTGACAAACAGCCCGAGAGTCTTCACCGTTCCGGCAAAGCCCGCCGCACTGATAAAATCGCCAATCCGGAAAGGCCGGAAGATCAACAGCATCACCCCGGCGGCAACATTGCTCAATGTTCCCTGCAGGGCCAGACCGATCGCCAGCGATGCCGCGCCGAGAATGGTGATCAGGCTTGCGGTCTCAACACCGAATTTGCCGAGAACCGCGATCAGGGTAAAGATCAGAATGATATAGCGCACAGTGCTTGACAGGAATGAGGTCAGGGTGATGTCAATTTTCGGGCTTTTGCCGAGCATTTTTGCGACAAAGCCTCTGGCCCAGCCGGCAATGATCCAGCCTATGATCAGGATAAGAACGGCACCGATAATATTTAACCCGTAGGTGGTGGCGAAACTGATGGCCATATCCGTATATTCCTGAGCTTTGTCTTCCATAGGAACCCTCTGTAATGATGACGTTATATTCCAGCCAACATATCGCGTATATCAGAAGATTGCAATAAAGCTGTCGACCCCTGTTCCTGACCATCGGCAGGATAGCTCTTGTTCCCCCGGGCTTTTCCTGTTAAATCCTGCTGCATCAGAAATTCTTGCAACAGGTGACAATATGATACCCCGTTATTCCCGCGAAGTGATGACCGCCATATGGCAACCGCAAACAAAATTCCGCATATGGTTTGAAATCGAGGCCCATGCCTGTGACGCGCTGGCCGACCTTGGTATTATCCCGAAGGAAAGTGCGCGGATTATCTGGGAAAAGGGCAATTTCGATGTTGATCGTATTGACGAGATCGAACGCGAGGTCAAGCATGACGTCATTGCCTTCCTGACCTCCCTCGCCGAATATATCGGCCCCGAGGCGCGCTTCGTTCATCAGGGCATGACCTCGTCAGATATACTGGATACCTGCTTCAATATTCAACTGGTCCGGGCCTGCGATATCCTGATTGATGATGTGGAAAAGCTGCTTGTGGTACTGAAACGGCGGGCTTATGAGCATAAGCTTGACGTCTGTATCGGTCGCAGCCACGGCATCCATGCCGAACCGGTAACCTTTGGCCTGAAAATGGCCGAGGCTTATGCCGAATTTGACCGTAATCTCACCCGCTTGCAAAATGCCCGGGCGGAAATCGCCACCTGTGCCATCTCGGGCGCGGTCGGCACCTTTGCCAATATCGACCCGAGGGTTGAGGAACATGTCGCCAAATCGCTCGGGCTTGAGGTTGAGCCGGTCTCGACCCAGATCATCCCGCGCGACCGCCATGCGATGTTCTTTGTCACCCTGGGTGTGGTGGCAAGCTCGATAGAGCGGCTCGCCACCGAAATCCGCCATCTGCAACGGACCGAAGTTCTCGAAGTTGAGGAATTCTTCTCCAAAGGTCAAAAAGGCTCGTCCGCCATGCCGCACAAGCGTAATCCGGTGCTGACAGAAAACCTGACCGGTCTTGCCCGTCTGGTGCGCGGTATGGCCTTGCCGGCAATGGAAAATGTCGCGCTGTGGCATGAACGGGATATCTCTCACAGCTCGGTCGAACGGATGATCGGCCCGGATGCCACGGTAACCCTTGACTTTGCCCTCACCCGCCTTACCGGGGTGATGGACAGGCTGGTGGTTTATCCTGACAATATGCGGGCCAATATGGACAAGCTCGGCGGGCTGCATAATTCACAGAGGATATTGCTGGCCCTGACCCAGGCGGGAGTGAGCCGGGAAGACAGTTACCGCCTTGTCCAGCGCAATGCCATGAAAGTCTGGGAACAGGGGGCCGATTTTGCCGCCGAACTGAAAGCCGACCCCGAAGTCTCCGCCCGTCTTTCAGATGCGGAAATCGAGGATAAATTCGACCTCGGCTATCACCTGAAACATGTGGATACTATTTTTAACCGCGTATTCAAATAAACGCTAATCGACGAGCTTTTCCAGGGCATAGCCCCGGAAACGTTTTGTCGTGGCCAGGGCGACATGACTGCTGATATTGGCAACCCCCTCCATACAGTCAATCAACTTGTCATTCAGTTCCAGATACCGGTCCATATCCGGGCAGACGATCCGCAGGAAATAGTCGAAATTACCACTGACTGTATAACATTCGACGATTTCCGGGAAATCATTGATCGCCGCCTCGAATGTCTTGAAATTGGTGTTGGTATGATCATGCAGGCTGACGGTCAGCAATACCGTCACCGTCCGGCAGATCTTGTTGAGATTGATCACCGCCATATAGGATTCAAGATACCCCTCATCCTCCAGCCGCCGGACCCGCTGCAGGCAGGAACTCGGCGACAGATTGACCTCGGTGGACAGGTCATGGTTGGTGATACGGGCATTATTTTGCAGGATCGAAAGAATCTTCAGATCAATACGATCAATTGCTCTTTTTTTAGTCATAATGATATACTCCGCAGTTTCTTTCTTCACGTAACTTGTTATTTTTCAACAATTTAAAACAATCTGTCACAATAATCAAGTTCTCCGCATAATATTCGGCATTTAGCCAAAATTAGAAATTTCATTTTCCTCCTGCCGTGTAAAACTATCCGAAATATACAGATTCGGGGCGAAATGAGGTTTTTTATTTCATGAACAGAAGCATCTCACTGATCGGGGTTCCCAGTGATACCGGGGCCGGCCACCGGGGTGCCACCATGGGTCCGGAGGCCTTGCGGGTTGCCGGTATTGCCAGAACGCTGACCCGGCTCGGCCATAATGTGGTGGATAAAGGCAACCTGTTCGGGCCGGAAAATCCGGAACATGCCGCTGAAGACGGCTATCGTCACCTGACAGAAAATATCATCTGGTGCCGGAATGTTCAGGAGGCGGTCTTTAGCGAAATCAGTGACGGCAATCTGCCGGTTATGCTCGGCGGTGATCATGCCATGTCGATCGGTTCCATCGCGGCGGTGGCGCGCTATTGTGCGGATATGAAAAAGAAACTCTGCATCATCTGGATCGATGCCCATTCGGATTTCAACACCAGCGACACCAGCCCGTCGGGCAATATCCATGGTATGCCGGTCGCCATTGCCGCCGGGCGCGGCCCCGGGGAACTGCTTGCCCTTGGCCACAGGATTCCCATGGTGGAGCCTGACAATATCTATCAGGTCGGTATCCGCTCGGTCGATATTGCCGAAAAACAGCTGGTTCTTGATGCCGGGGTCCGGGCCTATGACATGCGCTGCATTGACGAGATCGGCATGCGCGAGGTCATGCAGAATATTCTGCAGGATGTCGCGGCAAAGGATGCCTTCATCCATGTGAGCTTTGATGTTGACAGTCTTGACCCGACCATAGCGCCCGGTGTGGGGACGACCATTCCCGGCGGGCTGACCTACCGTGAGGCACAGCTCTGCATGGAGATGATCCATGATTCGGGCCTGATGATCTCGCTTGATATTATGGAGATCAACCCGGCGCTTGATTTTCAGAACAGCACGGCAAAGCTTGCCATTGACCTGACCGCGAGCCTGTTTGGCCGCCAGATCCTGCCGCCGGTCTCCAAAAACAGGGGTATATAATATCATGATTTCGCAACAGGACATCATAGATCAGACCGACCGGCGCAGCGCCCATAACTATAACCCGCTGCCACTCGTGCTGGAAAAAGGCCGGGGCATATGGGTATGGGACACGGACGGCAGGAAATATCTCGATTGTCTGAGCGCCTATTCTGCGGTAAATCAGGGTCATTGCCACCCGAAAATCATTGCCGCCATGACCGAACAGGCCGGGAAGATCACTCTGACTTCACGGGCCTTTCATAATGACCGGATGGGACCCTTCCTTGAAAAACTCTGTCAAATGGCCCGGATGGACAAGGCCCTGCCGATGAATACAGGCGCCGAAGCCGTCGAAACGGCGATCAAGGCCGTGCGCAAATGGGGCTATGAAATCAAGGGGGTAGAAGATGACAGGGCCGAAATCATCGTCGTGCGCAATAATTTTCATGGCCGCACCATCACCACGGTCAGCATGTCGTCCGAACCGGATTATAAAAAGAATTTTGGCCCCTTTACCCCCGGATTCCGGCTGATTGACTATAATGATGCCGAGGCGCTCGAACAGGCCGTCACCCCCAATACGGTCGCCGTCCTTATGGAACCGATACAGGGGGAAGCCGGTATCATTATCCCGGATGAAGGCTATCTCACGAAAGTCCGGAAAATCTGTAGCCGGAATAATATATTATTTGTCCTTGATGAAATTCAGACCGGTCTGGGCCGCACCGGCAAGCTGTTCTGTTTCCAGCATGAGGAGAATGCCGTCCCTGACCTGCTGATTGTCGGCAAGGCGTTAAGCGGCGGGCTTTATCCGGTATCGGCCATCCTTGCCTCTGACGAGATTATGAGTGTTTTTACCCCCGGCATTCACGGCAGTACCTTTGGCGGCAACCCGCTCGGCGCCGCCATTGGCCTTGCCGCACTCAGGGTGATAGAGGAGGAGAATCTGGCTGAACGGTCCCATATTCTCGGTGATTATATGATCCGCAAGCTTCAGCTTATCCAGACCGGCAAGATCGTTGACATTCGCGGGCGGGGTCTGTTCGTCGGGATCGAGCTTGACAATTCCCAGGGTGGCGCCCGGCCTTATTGTGAGGCGCTGATGGAAAGAGGCCTGCTGTGCAAGGAAACCCACGACAATGTCATCCGTCTTGCCCCGCCGCTGGTCATCGAAAATGACGATATCGACTGGATAGTTGAGCAGATTGATGCCGTTCTGAAGGATGGCTATCCCCGGCCCCGGTAGGGGGTGACGCCCTGATCGGGAATCCAGACATTTTCCGGGGCCGTGCCATTCTGGTAAAAGACATCAATCGGTATGCCGCCGCGCGGATACCAATAGCCGCCGATCCGCAGCCATTTCGGCGCAAGTTCCGACATTAACCGTTCACCAATACCAACCGTGCAATCCTCATGGAAGGCGGCATGGGTGCGGAAAGACTGCAGGAACAGCTTGAGCGATTTGCTCTCAACCAGAAAAGCCTGCGGGATATAATCAATCACCATATGGGCAAAATCGGGCTGGCCGGTCACCGGGCACAGGGAAGTGAATTCCGGACAGGTAAAACGGACGACATAATCACTGTCGGGTCGGGGATTTGGCACCTTGTCCAGCCCTGCCGCTTCCGGGCTGGCCGGCGGCACGCTGTGTTTGCCCAGTTGCGAGAGATTTTTGTAAATATCTGTGGTCATGCACCTTCATTATAGCATTTTTAGTCAAATGTCATCAGGGAACCGTCCCGGCCCGCCTTTATGGGCAGGCCTGCATTCCAAAAGCACAAGTTTCGTCTTCAAA
>JALUWZ010000103.1 GCA_027019205.1 Emcibacter sp. | reverse complement strand
TGGTTTGCCAGAATATCCTGCGCCGCCGCATGGGCATAGACCAGACATTCCAGCAGGCTGTTGCTCGCCATCCGGTTGGCCCCGTGCAGGCCGGTATGGGCGACCTCGCCAATGGCATAGAGGTTCTTCACGTCGGTCTGCCCGGCCTGATTGGCCATTACCCCGCCACAGGTATAATGGGCCGCCGGCACCACCGGAATCGGCTGTTTGGTCAGGTCATAGCCAAGTTTCAGGCAGCGCTTGTAGATCGTCGGGAAATGCCCCTTGATAAAGTCCTCATCCCGGTGGGAAATATCAAGATAGACATTATCCACCCCGAGCCGCTTCATTTCATGGTCAATTGCCCGGGCGACAATATCCCGGGGGGCAAGTTCGAGCCGTTCGTCAAAGCGGCTCATAAAACGCTCGCCGTCCGGCAGCCGCAGATAGGCCCCCTCGCCGCGCAGGGCCTCGGTCAGCAGAAATGTCCGGGTTTCCGGGTGATAGAGGCAGGTCGGGTGAAACTGGTTGAATTCCATATTGGCGACCCGGCAGCCAAAACGCCAGGCCATGGCAATGCCGTCACCGGTCGAGCCATCCGGGTTCGAGGTATAGAGATAGGCCCGGCTCGCCCCGCCGGTCGCCAGCACTGTCGAGGCGGCCCGAAACACATCAACATGATTCTTTTCCGTATCAAACACATAGGCCCCGATACAGCGCCGCTGTGCCGGGTCCGGATTGCGGTCACCGATCAGGTCAACCGTCATGTGATTCTCGAACAGGGTGATATTCGGATGGGCTTTGGCCCGGGCTTCCAGCGATTTCTGCACCTCGCGGCCAGTGGCGTCGCGGGCATGAATGATCCGGCGGAACGAATGCCCGCCCTCGCGGGTCAGGTGGAAATCCCCGTCAACAAAGGCGTCTTTCTGAATGTCGGTTTCCTTGGTGAAGCTGACTCCCTGGCCGAGCAGCCAGTCAATCGCCTCCCGACCATTTTCAACCACATAGGTCACCGTATCCTCATGGCACAAACCGGCCCCGGCGATCATCGTATCGCGGATATGCGACTCGGTGGTATCGCGATTATCCAGCACGGCGGCAATGCCGCCCTGCGCCCATGACGTGCTGCCATCGGACAGGCGGTTTTTCGACAGAATGGCAACCTTTGCCTGATCGGCCACCTTCAGCGCCACGGTCAATCCCGCCGCCCCGCTGCCGATGACCAGAACATCAAAATCATGAAATTCTGACATAATATTCCTATATTTCCTTTGTGGAGGTAAGCTGCAGGAAAATATCCTCCAGATCACTTTCCTGTGTGGACAGATCAGCTATCTCAATAGCCGCTTCCTGTAATTTCTGCAAGATTTTCCCGATCGACAGACGGCTCGGACTGAAACGAATAACAATCTCGCCCGCCGCATTCAGGCAACCGCCAAGCCCCGTCAGCAGGTCCGGCAATACAGTCAGCCGCGATACGGGCCGGATGGTAATAACTTTCTCGTCCAGCTGGCCAAGCAGGTTGGCCGTCGCATCGCAAGCCACAACCTCGCCATGATTGATGATGGCAATCTCGTCACATAATTCCTCGGCCTCTTCGAGATAATGGGTGGTCAGCACAATGGTCACCCCGAGGCCGTTCAGTTTCCGGACATAGCTCCATAAATTCTGCCGGAGTTCAACATCAACGCCTGCGGTCGGCTCATCCAGCACCAGTATCGGCGGATTATGAACCATGGCCCGCGCCACCAGCAGCCGCCGTTTCATGCCGCCCGACAGATGACGGGTATAGCTGTCGGCCTTGTCGAGCAGACTGACCGCTTCAAGAATTTCATCGGTCCTGCGATCACCGGGGGCAATGCCGTAAAATCCGGCCTGAAGGTCAAGCATTTCGCGCGGGGA
>JALUWZ010000102.1 GCA_027019205.1 Emcibacter sp. | reverse complement strand
GCCCCCCCTATGCCAATGGTCATATCCATATTGGCCATGCGATGAACAAGACCCTGAAGGATATTATT
This sequence comes from Emcibacter sp., assembly GCA_027019205.1. Taxonomy (GTDB): domain Bacteria; phylum Pseudomonadota; class Alphaproteobacteria; order Sphingomonadales; family Emcibacteraceae; genus Paremcibacter. The sequence continues at coordinate 1,858 of JALUWZ010000102.1, read as the reverse complement.
GTCCGGGCTTATCAGATGTCGGGGCGGGATGCCCCCTATGTTCCGGGCTGGGACTGTCACGGCCTGCCGATTGAATGGATGATAGAACGGCAATATCAGAAAAAGAAAATTAAAAAGGATGACGTTGATCCGATAGAATTTCGCCGGGAATGCCGGGCCTTTGCCGCCAAATGGGTTGATGTCCAGCGCGAGGAATTCAAGCGGCTCGGGATTTTTGGCGACTGGGAAAAGCCTTATCTGACGATGGATTTCGACAGTGAGGCGCAGATTGTCCGGGAATTGCAGAAATTCCTGATGAATGGCAGTCTGTACCGGGGATCAAAACCGATCATGTGGTCGGTGGTGGAGAAAACCGCCCTTGCCGAGGCCGAGATTGAATATCAGGACCATATATCGCACATGATTGATGTCGGCTTTACGGTGACGGCCTCCCCCCTGGACGCGCTGGTCGGGGCAAAGATTGTGATCTGGACCACCACGCCCTGGACGATACCGGGCAACCGGGCTATTGCCTACGGCAGGGATATTGATTATCTGTTATTCGAGGTGACAGGGGTCGCGCAAGACAGCCGCGTTGCCGTGGGCAGCAAAATTTCCACCTCCGAAGCCCTGAAAGAGGCCTTTATGGCACGGGCAGGCATTACTGCGGTTAAAGAGATCAGCCATTTCCGGGGGGACGACCTTGCGGGCACGGTCTGTCATCATCCGTGGCATGACAGAGGCTATGATTTTGATGTGCCGGTGATTGAGGGCTTTCATGTCACGACTGATGCCGGGACCGGCTATGTCCATATCGCGCCGGGTCATGGTCTGGAGGATTTCGAGGTTGGCAAGACGGCGGGACTTGCGGTGCCGTTCACTGTGGATGACGGCGGGGTATTTTATGACAGCGTGCCGATTTTTGCCGGTGAACATGTCTATAAGGTCCATGATCATGTCTGTGAGGCGCTGGAAGATGCCGGGGCGTTATTCGCCCGGGATACGCTGGTTCACAGCTATCCCCACAGCTGGCGCTCAAAGGCCCCGCTGATTTTCCGCAATACGCCGCAGTGGTTTATTTCCATGAGCAAAAACAGCCTGCGTGACAAGGCGGTGGCGGAGATTGACAAAGTCCGCTGGGTACCGGAAAATGCCAAAAACCGTATGATGGCGATGGTGTCGGACCGGCCCGACTGGCTGCTGTCCCGTCAGCGCGCCTGGGGGGTGCCGATCACGGTATTTGTCCATAAGGAGACTGGCGAATTGCTCAGGGATGCGGCGGTTAACGCACGCATTGTCCGGGCCGTGGAACAGGACGGCGCGGATGCCTGGTATGCCCGGCCCGCCGCCGAATTTCTCGGACCGGACTATCAGCCGGATGACTATGACAAGGTCGGTGATATCCTCGATGTGTGGTTTGACAGTGGCTCGACCCATGCCTTTGTGCTGGAACAGCGCGACGATTTGCGCTCACCGGCGGACCTTTATCTTGAGGGCACGGATCAGCATCGGGGCTGGTTTCAGTCTTCGCTGCTCGAATCCTGCGGGACGCGCGGACGGGCGCCCTACAAAAATGTCCTGACCCACGGCTTTACCCTTGATGACAAGGGGCGCAAGATGTCAAAATCGCTCGGCAATACCATTGCCCCGCAAAAGATTATCGATCAGTATGGCGCGGATATCCTGCGGCTGTGGGTGACCTCAACTGACTATATGAATGATCACCGGATTGGCGGTAATATCATTCAGGGGCAGGTCGAGGCCTACCGCAAAATCCGCAATACAATGCGCTTTCTGCTGGGCAATCTGAGCGGTTTCAGTGACGGAGAGAAATTGCCGCTGGCCGACATGCCGGAACTGGATCGCCTGATCCTGCACC
>JALUWZ010000101.1 GCA_027019205.1 Emcibacter sp. | reverse complement strand
TGACAGTGAAGATGACGGCAGCGACCACGAAGCCGACAGCGAAGATGACGGCAGTGACCATGAAGCTGACAGTGAAAGCGACGGCAGCGATCATGAGGCTGATAGCGAAGATGACGGCAGCGACCATGAAGCTGACAGCGAAGATGACGGCAGCGACCACGAAGCTGACAGTGAAAGCGACGGCAGCGATCATGAGGCTGATAGCGAAGATGACGGCAGCGATCATGAAGCCGACAGTGAAAGCGACGACAGTGATCATGAGGCTGATAGCGAAGATGACGGCAGTGACCATGAAGCTGACAGTGAAAGCGACGGCAGCGATCATGAAGCCGACAGCGAAGATGACGGCAGTGACCATGAAGCTGATAGTGAAGATGACGGCAGCGACCATGAAGCTGACAGCGAAGATGACGGCAGCGACCACGAAGCTGACAGTGAAAGCGACGACAGTGATCATGAGGCTGATAGTGAAGATGACGGCAGTGACCATGAAGCTGACAGTGAAAGCGACGGCAGCGATCATGAAGCCGACAGCGAAGATGACGGCAGTGACCATGAAGCTGATAGTGAAGATGACGGCAGTGACCATGAAGCCGACAGTGAAGGTGATGGCAGTGATCATGAGGCTGACAGCGAAAGCGACGGCAATGATCATGAAGCCGACAGCGAAGATAGCAGTGACAGTTGATAGCGTCTTGTCTGTTCATTATAAATGGCCTGAATGGCCGCATATTATGGTTTCGACGGGAAAACCCGACCCTTTAGGGGTTTCTTAAACAATCTTTCTTATCATATAACAATATAAAGATTTCTTTATGCTTGCGACGGAGATTATGTGCTGTTATAAGCGGGCGATATATTTATTTTCGAGGAAGAAAGAGACGTCATGACCGATTTTACCGATTGCAAGATTGCCGATATTTCCCTGGCCGGATGGGGCCGCAAGGAGGTTACCATTGCCGAAACCGAAATGCCGGGTCTGATGGCTCTGCGCGAAGAATTCGGTGCGAGCAAACCGCTGGCGGGGGCGCGTATCGCCGGCTGTCTGCATATGACCATCCAGACGGCGGTGCTGATGGAAACCCTGATTGCGCTCGGGGCGGAAATCCGCTGGTCAAGCTGCAATATCTTCTCGACCCAGGATCAGGCGGCGGCGGCCATGGCGGCGGCTCATATTCCGGTCTTTGCCTGGAAGGGCCTGACCGAGGAGGAATTCCTCTGGTGTATCCGTGAAACCATTATCGGCCCTGATGGCTGGCGGCCCAATATGATCCTCGATGATGGTGGCGACCTGACGGCGATGGTCTATCAGGATTTCCCGGAATTGCTCGACGATATCCGTGGTATTTCCGAAGAAACCACCACCGGTGTGTTGCGTCTGTATCAGATGGAGCAGGAGGGCAGGCTTACGGTGCCGGCAATCAATGTCAATGACAGTGTGACCAAATCGAAATTTGACAATCTTTATGGCTGTCGGGAAAGCCTGGTTGATGGCATCAAGCGCGCGACCGATGTTATGGTGGCGGGCAAGATTGCGGTAATCGGTGGTTACGGCGATGTCGGCAAGGGGTCGGCGGCCAGCCTGCGCAATCAGGGCGCCCGGGTGCTGATCACGGAAATTGATCCGATCTGCGCCCTTCAGGCGGCAATGGAGGGGTATGAAGTGGTGACCATGGATGAGGCGGCAAAGCTTGGCGATATTTTCGTCACCTGTACCGGCAACAAGGATATTATCACCCTTGACCATATGCGCGATATGAAGGACCGGGCGATTGTCTGCAATATCGGCCATTTTGATTCGGAAATCCAGATCGCCGCGCTGGAAAATTACCAGTGGGAAGAGGTCAAGCCCCAGGTTGACGAGGTGATCTTCCCTGACGGCAAGCGGCTGATTGTCCTGGCCCGGGGCCGTCTGGTCAATCTCGGCTGTGCCACCGGCCACCCGAGCTTTGTCATGAGCGCCTCTTTCACCAATCAGGTCATGGCCCAGATTGAGTTGTGGCATAATTCGGCAAATTATGACAACAAGGTTTATGTTCTGCCCAAGCATCTTGACGAGAAGGTCGCGGCGCTCCATCTTGACAAGCTCGGCGTCAAACTGACCCGGCTGTCGCAGGAGCAGGCCGACTATATCAATGTCAAGGTTGACGGACCGTTCAAGCCCGACCATTACCGTTACTAGGGCAATATCAGGCTTTCTTTTTCAGTCTGATAGGCTATGATTGCTGCCACGAAAAACTATGTGGAAGGGGTTATGGTCTTCAGGCCGCTGAAATTACTGACACGGGCCGCACTCATTGTGATGGCCGCTATTGTCTGCGCCGTTTCCGGTGGTGTATCCCTGTCCGGCGCGGCGGTTCTTTCCGCTGACATATCCGACAGCCCTTTCATGCTCTATTCCCTGCTGTTTTTCTTTCTGGCTTTCGGGCTGATTTTATGGATGCTGCGGGACCGGCGGCGGCTTAAAAAAACGCTGGCGGCGGCAGAGCAGGAAAATCACCTGCAATATCTTCAGCTCAAATCACGCAAGAGCGTTTCACTGACCCGGGACGGGCAGGGAAACTTCTCCTCCCTTGACGGGATATGCCGCTGGCTCGGGATTGAAAATGACCAGTCGGGCCTGACTTGTCTGCGCGGGGGCGAGGGGTTTTCGGAGGATCAATTTGACATGCTGGCGGAAGATATTGACCGGCTGCAGACTTTCGGTACCGGGTTTCGCAAATATTTTTTCCTGCGAACTCAAAAGAGGAATATTATCGTAAAAGGCGCGCTGCTTGACGATGACGACCGGGAAAAAGGCATTATTATCTGGTTTCGTGACGCGACAATAGAAGAAAATATTGCCGCCTTTCAGGACAGGAATACCGGCACTATCCGGCGGCGGCTGAAATTTTTCGAAACGACAAGCAACCTGATAGAATTTCCCATGTGGGTCCGGGACGAGACCCTGAAACTGATCTGGGTGAATAAAGCCTATGTCGAGGCGGTTGACGGAGACAGTGCCGAACAGGTTATCGCCGAAGGCTGCGAAATGGTCACAAGCTCCATCGGCAAGGCGGCGCAGGATATTGCCGGCCATGCACGGGAAATAAACGAAACCTACAGTGAAAAGCATTTTATCGTCATTCGCGGTGAACGGCGTGCGGTGGCCATCCATAATATTCCTGTACAGATTGACAATGATCTGACCGGCTGTATTGGCTATGCCCAGGATATTACCGAACTTGAGCAGGCCCGGGGCGAGCTTATTCATCATACGGAATCCCATTCGGAAACCCTGAATAAACTGTCGACTGCGGTGGCTATTTTTACCTCCGGCAAGCGGCTTGAATATTATAACAGCGCTTTCAGTCGTCTGTGGCATCTTCCTGAAAGCCTGCTGTTCAGCCACCCGCATCATGGCGAGGTCCTCGAAGCCATGCGCGAGGCGCGCCGACTGCCGGAACAGGCCAATTTCCCCGCATGGAAGGCCAGCCAGCTTGCGGCCTATACCGAAATCCTTGAGCCGGTTGAGGAAATGTGGCATCTGCCTGACAACAGTTCGCTGCGGGTGGTGACCCAGCCTCATCCGCTTGGCGGTCTGCTGATTTTCTATGAGGATGTTACCGATCATTTTGCTCTTGAGCGCTCCTATAATACCCTGAATGCGGTTCAGCGGGAAACTTTGAACAACCTCCATGAAGGGGTTGCGGTTTTCGGCATAGACGGCTGTTTGCAGCTCTATAACGAGGCCTTTGCCGAGATCTGGGGGCTGGACCGTGACCGGCTTGAGGCCAACCCCCATGCGGCGGAGGTGATGGATATATGCGCCAGAAATTATGGCAACAGTGACCAGATCACAGATTTGAAAAATCTTATTGTTGGCGGGGAAGGCAAGAAGCAGCTATCATCGGGCCAGCTTAAACGGACCGGAAATTCGGTGCTTGATTATTCCGTGGTCCCCCTGCCGGATGGTGCAACGCTGATCACCTTCATTGATGTTTCGGACAGTTTTGCCATTGAACGGGTATTGCGCCAGCGTAATCTGGCCCTTGAGGAAGCCGACAAGATCAAGACCGATTTTCTGGCCCATATGTCCTATGAACTCAGGACACCGCTCAACAGTATTATCGGTTTTTCAGAATTGCTGGAAAAGGAATATCAGGGGCCGCTGAATGATGTTCAGCATGATTATATGCGCAGTATCCTGACGGCCTCCGGACGCCTGCTTGAACTGTTTAACGATATTCTCGACCTGTCGGTGATCGAGGCAGGCGGCCTTACCCTTGATATTGATAGTTTCATCCTGACGGATGTGGTGGGTCAGGTGGTTGATCAGCTGCAGGATAGAATCAGGGACAAGAAAATTGATCTGGTTGTCAAATGCCCGGAGGATTTTAAACCGGTTCAGGGCGATGCCAGACGCATTCAGCATACCCTCTATAACCTGTTGAGCAATGCGGTTAAATTCACCCCCGCCGCCGGGACAGTAACCGTGAGCGTGACCCGGGACAGCCAGAATTACACCGTCATTATTCAGGATACCGGCGTTGGCATCAAACCGGATGAAGTTGACCGGATATTCGAGAAATTTTTCACCGGAAGCAATGTATCCAAAGAACAGGGGGCCGGGCTTGGCCTGTCACTGGTCAGGAATTTTGTCGATCTGCACGGCGGCAGGATTGATGTTCAGTCGAGCCTGAATATCGGCACCGGCATAACATTGGTGCTACCGGTCTCTGTCGATGCGGAAAACCGGGTCAGCATGGCCGGAGAGTAGGAAATGGCGCAGCAGATAATATATGCCGATGTCACCCTGCCTGATCTGGCGGCAACGAAAAAAATGGCGGCCCGTCTGGCCTCCGTGCTGAAAAGCGGCGATGTGGTGGCGCTGGACGGGGCGCTCGGGGCGGGCAAGACTGAATTCTGCCGGGCGGTTATTCACGCCTTTGGATACAGGGGGGATGTGCCAAGCCCGACCTTTACCCTGCTGCAGATATATCAGCCGGACGAAGATTGTCCACCGTTATGGCATATGGATCTTTATCGTCTGGAGCATCCGGAAGAGGCCTTTGAGCTGGGCATAGAGGACGGGTTTGAGACGGCCATAAGCCTGATTGAATGGCCGTCACGGCTCGGGCGCTATCTGCCCGAGGGGGGTCTTACCCTGCGGCTTGATATTGCCCCGGACGGCATATCACGCAAGCTGGCAATAATCGGCGGCGATGCATGGGCGGCCCGGCTTGGGTCAGGTAGTTTGGGGGACGGTCTGTTTGATGACTGATCGTCAGGGCATGATAGCGGATTTTCTGGCCCGGCATGGCTGGGGGCAGGCCCGGCGCTGCCTGCTGGCCGATGATGCGTCTTTCCGCCGTTACGAGCGGCTGGAGCGCGGCGACGAGACGGCCATATTGATGGATGCACCGCCGGAATTTGAGGATGTTCAGCCCTTTGTTACGGTGGCGCATCATCTGCGGTCCCTCGGTCTTGCGGCCCCTGAAATATATGCCGGGGATATGGCGCGGGGTCTGTTGCTGCTGGAGGATATGGGCGATGATCTGTTCGCCCGGGTGATCCGCGATGACCCTGGCCGGGAAAAAGCACTCTACCGGCTGGCGGTCGATGGCCTGATTCATCTGCATAACTCTTCTCTGCCGGAGAATTTCCCGCCCTACGACAGGGATATGCTGGGTGCGGAACTCGGCCTGTTTGTTGACTGGTATCTGCCGGGACAGGATGGCCATTTTCTGACGGATGGTGAAAGGGCAGAGTTTCTTGCCTTGTGGCAGCGGCTATTATCCCCGCTGTTGCAGGGGCCATATTGCCTGACCCTGCGGGATTATCATGCGGAAAATCTTATGGTCCGGCCAGATCAGAAAGGTCGGGAAAATCATCTGTCCCGGCTCGGGCTGCTTGATTTTCAGGATGCGGTGATCGGCCATCCGGCCTATGACCTCGTTTCCCTGCTTCAGGATGCGAGACGTGATGTGTCCTGTGAAACGGAGCAGGAAATGCTGGACTATTACCTGAAACACACTGGTGGCGACAGGGAAGACTTCTGCCGTGATTATGCCATTCTCGGCGCCCAGCGCAATCTCAAGATTATCGGCATTTTCACCCGGCTCTATCTGCGCGATGGCAAGAGTACCTATCTTGACAAAATTCCCCGCGTCCGGGCGTTGCTTGACCGCGACCTTGCCCATCCGGCCCTTGTAGAGGTCCGGGCCTGGCTTGAGAGATATACGCCTCCTGCTGCCAGCTGCCCCCGGCCCCTCAAGCCGGAGAAGGCGATGATTCTGGCGGCGGGACTTGGCACCCGGATGCGGCCCCTGACGGGGGACTGCCCGAAACCCCTGATCCGGGTGGCGGGAAAGGAACTATTGTCATGGTCTCTTGACGGACTTTGTGCTGCCGGAGTGCGGGATGTGGTGATCAATGTCCATTATATGGCGGATCAGATGACGGATTTTGTCAAAAATTATTATGATCCCCGTCTGCGTCTGACCCTGTCCGATGAACGGGCCGGGTTGCTCGACAGCGGCGGCGGGGTGAAGAAAGCCCTTGGGTATTTCGGGGATGAGCCGTTTTTTATCCTCAACAGCGATATGATCTGGCGCGATGGCCCGCAACAGATGCTGCGGCGGATGCAGGCCCTTTGGCAGCCTGAAAATATGGATATCCTGATGTTGCTGGTGCCAAAGGACAGGGCCACGGGCTATGACGGGGCCGGGGATTATGACCGGGGGCCGGACGGAAGATTGACGGCCCGGGGGCAGGCCCCCGAAGCGGACTATGTTTATGGCGGGATCATGATTATCAGGCCCGAATGTTTCCGGGATGCGCCGGACGGCCCCTTTTCCCTGCGGCGGCAATTTGACGCGGCGGAAAAATCAGGACGTTTATCGGGTATCATTCATGACGGAGAATGGTATCATGTCGGCACCCCCGAAATGCGCGGGGTGGTGGAGAAGAGAATAACCGATGCCCAGAAGGCTGAAGAAAACACCTGAGATTTATAACATTCCGGCCCATGGCGCCTTTGTCGATGATCTGGTCCGGGGTATCCGGGCGCGCTTTGGCGATGATCCGCTGACCCTGAGCGATATTCTGATCCTGCTGCCCAACCGGCGCGCCGTCCGCGCCCTGCGCGAGGCCTTTCTGCGGGATGCGGGCGGCAAGACATTGCTGCTGCCGCAGATGGAGCCGGTCGGTGATGTGGATGAGGATGATCTGCTGCTGTCGGGAAATCTGTCCGGCGGGCTTTGGGACGGGGAGCTGGCCCCGCCCATCCCTGCCCATATGCGCCAGATGCTGTTGATGGATATTATCCGGCGCTGGTATCGGAACCGGGGTGAGAAAGTCCCGGAAATGGCCCAATGCGCCATTCTGGCCCGGGCGCTCGGTCAGTTTCTCGACCATGTTCAGACCGAACAGTTGAACTTCGGCAATCTTGAAAAACTGGTACCGGCTGAATATGCCGGTCACTGGCAGCAGACCCTTGAATTTCTGAAGATTCTGACCGAATACTGGCCGGATATTCTGCACGGAACAGGTTATGATGATGTCGCGGCGCGGCGCAATATTCTGCTGGGTGGTCTGCGGCAGAAATGGCTCGATACGCCCCCGCGCCATCCGGTCATCGCCGCCGGGTCAACCGGGTCGATTCCGGCCACGGCAAAACTGCTTGCGGTCATTGCCCGCCTGCCGCAGGGCATGGTGGTGCTGCCCGGTCTTGACGTCACGATGGACGGGGAAAGCTGGGAGGCGATAGATGATACCCATCCCCAGGCGACGATGAAACAGCTGCTGGATATTATCGGCACCCAGCGCGATATGGTTGAAAGCTGGACCGGGAAAGAGGCCCCTGTGGCCCGGCAGGCCCGTCAGCGGTTGCTTGGTGAAGTGATGCGTCCGGCGGAAACGACCGACCGGTGGCGCAATATGGACCTTGATCTGGCACAGGCGGCGCGGGGGCTGACCCGTATTGAGGCCCCGGGGCCGCGCGAGGAAGCCGGAATGATCGCCCTTATGCTGCGCGAGGCTCTGGAGCGTGACGGCAGGACTGCGGCACTGGTGACCCCGGACCGCTCTCTGGCGCGCCGGGTTGCGGCGGAACTGAAACGCTGGAATATCCTGATTGATGACAGCGCCGGAACCCCGCTCGCCAATATGCCGGTTGGCACATATTTGCGTCTGTCGGCCCGGATGGTCGGGGAGGCGCTGGCCCCGGTGGCGCTATTGTCGCTGTTGAAACATCCGCTGGCCGCCGGGGGACAGGAGGTCGGCCCTTTCCGTAAAATGGTCCGGCTGCTGGAAGAAAATATTCTGCGCGGTCCCCGGCCCGGTGCGGGCTGCCGGGCAGTGGCCCGGGCGATTGATGTCGCCCTTGTCAGGAAACCGCATCTCAAGGCTCTTGCAAGCTGGTGGTCGGCGCTGTCCGACCTGATCATGCCGTTTGAGGGGGCCATGAGCCGAAAAAACACCACATTTTCTGAGATACTGACCAGCCATATCGCCATGGCGGAAAGCCTGTGTGCCACCAGTGACCAGCCCGGCGCCGCCCGGTTATGGCGCGGGGAAGACGGGGAGGCGGCGGCCCGGCTGATCACCGACCTGCAACAGGCGGCCCCCCATCTGCCGGAAATCAAGGCGGAGGATTATCCGGCCCTGCTCCAGGTTTTTATGGATGATGTCACGGTCCGGCCAAAATATGGCCAGCATCCCAGGCTGCATATCTGGGGGCCGATGGAGGCCAGGCTCCAGCAGGCGGATCTGGTGATCCTTGCCGGGTTGAACGAGGGCAGCTGGCCGGCGGAAGTCGCCCCTGATCCCTGGATGAGCCGCCCGATGAGGCAGGATTTCGGCCTGCCGTCACTGGAACGTAAAATCGGTCTCGCCGCCCATGACTTTATTCAGGCGGCTTCGGCGCCAGAGGTCGTCCTTACCCGTTCGGCAAAGACATCCGGCACCCCGACTGTGCCGTCCCGCTGGCTCAGCCGGATGGATGCGATTGCCCCCGATATTGCAAAAAAAGGCGATACGGACCGCTGGCTTGCCTGGTACCGGGCGCTTGATCAGCCATCAATGCCGGTGGAAATTTCTGCCCCCGAACCGACCCCGCCGCTATCTGCCCGACCCCGGACATTATCAGTGACCCGGATTCAGAAATGGATGCAGGACCCCTACAGCATCTATGCCCGCTATATCCTTGACCTGCGGGTTATGGACCCGCTTGATGCGGACCCGGGGGCGGCGGACAAGGGGACGATCATCCATGATGCGCTGGATGAATTCATGGCAAAATATCCGGGCCGCCTGCCGGATTCTGCCTTTGAGGAACTGAAAAAGATCGGGACGGAGAAATTCTCCGCCTATCTTGACCGGCCAACGGTGCGCGCCTTCTGGTGGCCGCGCTTTCTTCATGTCGCAGAGTGGTTTGTCGGGACAGAGAAAACCCGGCGTCAGACCATAAAAACCGTGGCGACCGAGGTCAGCGGCAAGCAGATATTCACCCTGCCCGGTGGCCCCTTTACCCTGACGGCAAAGGCCGACCGGATAGACAGGCTGGCCGATGGCAGCTACAGTATTATTGACTATAAAACCGGAAAAAGCCCGACCAGACGACAGATAGAGGCCGGATATGCGCCGCAATTGCCGCTCGAAGGGCTGATATTGACCAGCGGGAATTTTGCCGGACTTGATGCCGGGCCGGTCAGCGAGCTGTCCTACTGGCAGTTGAAGGGCGGCGAGGAGGTGGCAAAAATCACCGCTTTCAATGACCTCTCACGCAACAGTATGGATGTGCCTGCCGTGATAGAGGCCGCCCGTGAGGGGCTTGAAAAACTGGTGAGGACCTTTGATCTGCCGCAGACCCCCTACCTCAATAATCCACGTCCGGATAATCTTGGCTGGGGCGAATATGATCATCTGGCGCGGACGAAAGAATGGCAGGGCAATGATCTTTCCGACATCAGCCCGGATGATCAGGAGAAGAAGCCATGACCGCCCCGACCCTGGAACAGAAACAGGCCTCTGACCCTGCCGCCTCGGCATGGGTGGCGGCTTCTGCCGGGACCGGCAAGACCTTTGTCCTGACCAACCGGGTATTGCGGATTCTGCTGGGCGGCACAAGCCCCGAGAAGATTCTCTGCCTGACCTTTACCAAGGCGGCGGCGGCGGAAATGGCCAACCGGATCAATGAAAGACTGGCCGAATGGGCTGTCTGTGACCGGCAATATCTCTGTGAACAGATTATGCAACTGACCGGCAGCTTGCCCACAGAGGACCAGCAGGATCAGGCGCGGAAATTATTTGCCCGGGTGCTGGAGGTTGCCGGTGGCCTTAAAATCCAGACCATTCATTCCTTCTGTCAGTCATTGCTGGGCCGTTTCCCGCTTGAAGCCGGGATTGCGCCCCATTTTCAGGTCATGGATGAGCGGACAACGCTTGAGCATCTCTGGCGGGCGCAGGATGCGGTCCTTGGCGAGGCCCGGGCGGATATTAATGTGCAACTGGCGGCGGCGCTTGATCATATTTCCCGCAAATTGACGGAAACCGGCTTTGCCGAGCTGATCCGCGAGCTGATCGGCCAGCGCAGCGGTCTGGAAAGAATGATGCGCCGTTATCAGACGATGGAACAGGTCGGTTCTGCCATGAGGCGGATGCTTGATCTGGAGGAAAGCGGTAACAGCAATGATATTATCCGCGCCGCCTGCGCCGAGGGCAGTTTCGATGAGGTTGGCCTGCGGCTTGCGGCAGAGGCCCTGTTGACCGGCAGCAGCACCAATCAGGTTGCCGGGACGAAAATTGCCGACTGGCTGTCTTCCCCGGAACAGCGGATGGAAAAATTTGACCGCTATAAATCGGCTTTTCTCACGGCAAAGGGCGACATCCGCAAAAGCCTGATGCCGAAAAAACTTGCCGCCGCCTGCCCGGCGGGGCTTCAGGCCATGGAACAGGAAGCCTGCCGCCTGCTGGAGGTTGAGGACAGGCTCGGGCGGATGACGTTGCTGGATAACAGTCTGGCGCTGCTGACCCTCGGCACGGCGATGATGGCAGTTTTCCGCGACAGCAAGAAACGTCATGCGGTGATGGATTATGATGACCTTATCCTCAAGGTCACCGGCCTGATTGGCACGGCGTCGATTGCCGACTGGATTCTCTACAAGCTTGACGGCGGTATTGATCATATCCTGATTGATGAAGCCCAGGATACC
>JALUWZ010000100.1 GCA_027019205.1 Emcibacter sp. | reverse complement strand
AAATAGAGGTAGCCCATGCGGTCATCCGCAGGCTGGAGGTTCCGGGGGCCTTTGACATGGTGTCTTTCTGTGATGGTCTTGTCCGGGCCGTCGGGGTCCGGCTGCGGGAGGATTGCCCGGTGGTTGATACGCCGCTGCGCCAGTTGACGGAGCTGTTTCCCGACCTGAATATCATTGTGACCAGCATCATTCGGGACGGCAAGCTGATTATTCCTTCAAGTGATGATCAGCTTCTGGTCGGGGATAATATTTATTTTGTCTCCGAAGCCAGTCATGTGGAGCGGGCGCTCGGCGTTTTTGGCCGGGATGAGGAGGAAGCCCGGAGAATTGTCATCGTCGGCGGCGGCAATGTCGGGTCCTTTATCGCCGAAAAACTTATTGCCGGCGACTCAAAGATTCAGGTGAAAATCATCGAGCTGGACGGCGACAAGGCAAAATCGGTTGCCCGCGATATTCCGGACGCCATTGTCCTGCACGGTGATGCGCTTGACGTCGATATTCAGAAGGAGGCCAATGTCAAGGCCGCTGAAACCATTATCGCGGTGACCAATGACGACAAGGTAAATATCCTGTCGTCACTTCTGGCGAAACAGGCCGGGTGCAGACGGGCCATTACCCTGATCAACAATCAGAATTTTGGACCCTTGACCTATTCAGTCGGGATTGATGCCTTTGTCGATCCACGCCAGACCACGGTTTCCAGCATTTTGCAGCATATGCGGCGCGGCAGAATACGCTCCCTGCAGAATCTGGCCGGGGGAGCGGCGGAAGTGCTTGAGGCCGTTGCCCTTGAAACATCACCGCTGGTTGGCAAACCCTTGCGTGAAATCAGACTGCCTGACGGGATTATTATCGGTTCCGTGGTCCGTGATGGTGAGGCCATCGTCCCCCGGGGGGGAACAATCATCAAGCCTGATGACGTTGTCGTGGTCTTTACCCGTCTGGAAATGATTAAAAAAGTCGAAGAGCTTTTTTCTGTCCGTCTTGAATATTTCTAGAACCTGATATGGTTGCAAGGATAGGAAATATCATCGGTTATATGTTGATGTTTCTCGGTTTTTTTGAATTGCTGCCGATTATTACGGCTCTGGTCAGCGGTGAATTAAATCTTGTATTACCTTTCTTTATCAGTTCTTTTTTTACGGTTTTTCTCGGCGGTGCCCTGTTTCTTTCCTTTCAGAATCCAAAGGACAGGGCTTCCCGGCACGAAATCATTCTTCTGATGATAATTATCTGGTTCGGGTTGCCGCTTTTTGCCTCTCTGCCGTTTATGATTACCGGTTTTATGACCAAACTTGCCGATGCCTATTTTGAGGCAACATCGGCCCTGACAACCACCGGGTCAAGCCTTGTTATCAATCTTGACCTTGTGCCGAAGACGATAATTTTCTGGCGATCCTTGTTGCAATGGCTTGGCGGGATGCTGGTATTTGTGATGGCGATTGCCATTTTGCCGCTATCTGCGATTGGCGGGATGAATTTATTCCGCAGTCTCCTGCCCCATGGTGAAGGAGATGATTTACTGGCGCGCATGAGATATGCCATAACCCCGTTATTCAGGATTTATACCGGCATGACGGTAACCTGCGTCATTCTGCTGGTTATTTCCGGTATGGGCGGCTTTGATGCCATGCTGATGGCGATGGCGACAGTATCCAGCGGCGGCTTTACCAGCCACGGGGTGCCGGAGGCCAATTCAATGAGTGGTCTGACAGAGTTCATTCTGATCCCTTTTATGATTTTTGCCGCCACCAACATGACATTCCATTGGGCTTTCCTGAAAAGAGGCCGGATAAATATTTATCGACAGGACCCGGAAATTTTCAGTTTTTTATATATATTGCTCGGGGCAGCCCTGTTTATTTTTATCATTCTTGCCCTGTCTGGCGGTATGACGGAGGCCAATCTGTTGAAAAAGGCCGGATTGGCAGTCTTCACCGCCGTTTCAAGCATGACCACAACCGGCTTTATGCCGGATTATGCCGCCGCACTGCCCGGCTCCGTGGTCATCATCTGCGTCATGCTGATGTTTATTGGCGGGACCACCGGGTCCACGGCTGGCGGGCTTAAAATATTGCGAATCAGTCTGTTAAAACGTCAGGCAGATAAGGAAATAAGCCGATTGACCTATCCCAGCAGTATTATCCCGGTAACTTTCTGCGGCAATGTCATATCGCGCGCGACCCTGATTTCGGTATGGTCGCTATTGTTCGTTTTTATTGTGGCATTATCCGTCATCACGGCTCTTTTTGGCCTGCTGGGCTATGATCTTCAATCAGGTTTTGCGTTGACGGCAACCAGTATATTCAGCGCAGGCGGGCTTATTCCGCTGCTCAGCCCTGATTTTGTCGGCTATCACAGCCTTTCATTCGCCGGCAAATGGCTGACCTCATTCGCCATGATCGCCGGTCGGCTGGAAATCATTGCCCTGCTGGTTTTTTTCATGCCATCCTTCTGGAAAAACTGATTTTTTTGTAAAATAATTCACTCTGTAGTTTAAACGAGGGGCAGGCTGTGATAAACTGCGCCTGCTCGTGATTTGTTTTAAATAAACAATAATAAACCTATAATATAAGAATGGATAAATAAATGTCTGAAAAAAATCATAATCTACAGGACTCCTTCCTAAATCATATCCGTAAAAACAAAACACCGATTACTGTTTTTCTGGTCAATGGGGTAAAGCTGCAGGGCATTATCACCTGGTTTGATAATTTCTGTATTCTGTTACGCAGGGATTCCAGTGTGCAGCTGGTCTACAAGCATGCCATATCCACAATAATGCCCGGCGGGCCGATCACCTTGTTTGACGCATCAGAAGCCGAAGACCAGGACTGATATATCAAGAGTATTTATGACAAAACGGAATGACTCACACGCCTTAAAGTTCCGTAAGAAGAAAATAACTCTGGATTGGGGAAAATCGCATAATGACGGCGATCATTCCCCCGACCATGTTGCCGGGGCCAATGTGGTGGTCCTGCATCCCTTTATGACGGCAAGGTCTGCTGTTTCTTCAAGATCACCGGCGGCGCAGCTTGATGAGGCGGTCAGCCTGTGTGACGCACTGGGATTGGCTGTTGTCAGGTCCATGCTTTTGCCGCTGGCAAAACTGACCCCTGCGACCTATGTCGGGCGGGGCAAGCTGCTTGAGCTTGCCGGGGTGATTTCGGCCCGGGATATCGAACTGGTTATTCTCGATTGCGAATTGACGCCGGGGCAGCAGCGTAATATTGAACGGCTTCTAAAGGTCAAGGTTATCGACCGCACCGGGCTTATTCTGGAAATTTTTGGCGAACGGGCGCAGACTAGGGAAGGGGTGCTTCAGGTAGAGCTGGCCCATCTGACCTATCAGAAAAGCCGGCTTGTCCGGTCCTGGACCCATCTGGAACGGCAGCGCGGCGGTTTCGGCTTTT
This sequence comes from Emcibacter sp., assembly GCA_027019205.1. Taxonomy (GTDB): domain Bacteria; phylum Pseudomonadota; class Alphaproteobacteria; order Sphingomonadales; family Emcibacteraceae; genus Paremcibacter. The sequence continues at coordinate 7,817 of JALUWZ010000100.1, read as the reverse complement.
TGGGAGGACCGGGAGAATCGCAGATTGAATCGGACCGGCGCATTATCGGCGACAGGATAAGCCGGATCAAAAAGCAACTGGGCGAGGTCTCGCGAACCCGCGCATTGCACCGGTCGGGACGCAAAAAAAGCCGCTATCCGGTGGTGGCGATGGTCGGCTATACCAATGCCGGCAAGTCAACCCTGTTCAATTACCTGACCCGGGCCGATGTCATGGTCGCCGATCTGTTATTTGCCACCCTTGACCCGACGATGCGGGAAATTGATCTGGCGAATGGCAAAAAAGCAATCCTGTCGGATACGGTCGGATTTATTTCAGCCCTGCCGACCGATTTGGTCGCGGCCTTCCGCGCCACACTGGAAGAAGTGGTCGAGGCTGATCTTATCCTGCATGTCCGCGATATTTCGCACCCCGATTCAGAGGCCCAGAAAGAGGATGTTATGGCGGTCCTGAAATCGCTCGGGCTGGAAAAGGGGCCGGACTGCCGGATTCACGAGGTCTGGAACAAGATTGATCTGCTTGAAAATGAGCAACGCCATATTGTCGGGAATCTGGCGGCATTGAAGAAGGATGTAACGCTTCTGTCCGCAGAAAGCGGGGAGGGCTGTGATCAATTCCGCCGTAACCTCAATGACATACTGGCACAGGGCCGTAAAATCCTGAAAATTGCCTATGGTCATGATCAGGGGGCCGCCATGGCCTGGCTCTATAAGCATAGCGAGGTGATCGCCCGCGAGGACACCGGGGAGGAGACCATTCTGACCACCCGCATTGAGGCCCGTCTGCTCGGGCGAATGGAAAAGGACCCGGGGCTTCGGGGCCGGTTTGTCATATGACCATGGACCCCGTGTGCCGGGTGGTGATTGCCGTTGCCAAAGAAAAAATCCTGCCACGTTTCAATAATCTCCGGGAACAGGACATTATGGCCAAATCACCGGGGGATATGGTCTCGATCGCTGATATTGAGGCGGAAGCCGCCCTGACAGCAGAGCTGAAACGGCTTTTCCCGGAGGCCATGATCGCCGGGGAGGAATCCATTGCGGAAAGACCCGGTCTGCTTGCGGCGGCAATTGCGGCGGACCGGGCCTTTCTGATTGATCCGGTTGACGGCACCAATAACTTTATCAAGGGTGATGACAGATATGCCCTTATGGTGACAGAACTCCGCAAAGCGGAAGCCGTGGCAGGGTGGATTTACCTGCCGGCATATGACAGGATTATCATGGCGGAAAAAGGTGCTGGCACCTTCCTTGACGGTAAAAGGATCAGAATATCAGAGCGAAAATTTGACCCGGGCAGGATGATTGCTGCGGCCCATATCAATCGCTTTCCAAAGGATTTAAGGAAAGCAGCCCGGCAAAACCTGAAAGATTTCAGGGAAAATAACCCGGCTTTCTGCGCCGGATATGACTATATGGCCCTGAGCATACAGGAGAAGGATTTTTCACTTTATTACCGCACCCTGCCGTGGGACCATTTGCCGGGCAGCCTTATCTACGGCGAGGCGGGCGGCTATGTCCGTACCCTGTCAGATGAGCAATATGGCATTCATCATCTTGACAAGGGACTGCTGTCCGCCCCGGACCCTGATCAATGGCAGCGGATCAGAGAGATGATCTTTCCCGGCCTTTTTTAATCACGGTTTACGGCAGTGGGTTTTTGGGCCGTGGCAATTTTTTCCAGCGCCGCGAAGCTTGACGGGAAGGCCGGGCGTTTTATGTATCTCCCTGTGCCTTTTTCCGTTCTGAGGTCGCCGTCCCGATAGCGTAACACGCCGCCACTTATGGTGTGGGAGGCAAGACCGGTCACGGTCATCCCTTCAAAAATATTAAAATCAACATTCTGTTGGTGGCTTTTGGCCGAGATAGCCTTGGTTGCTGCCGGGTCCCAGATGACAATATCGGCATCGGCCCCGGGGCGGATAACGCCTTTCTGCGGATAGATATTGAAAATCTTTGCCGTATTGGTGCTGGTGATCGCGACAAATTCCTGCGGGGTCAGCCTGCCGGTCCCGACCCCATATGTCCAGAGGATCGCCAGCCGGTCCTCGACCCCGCCGGTGCCGTTGGGGATCAGGGTGAAATTATCTTTGCCCGCCGCTTTCTGATCGGCACAGAAACAGCAATGATCGGTCGCGGTGGTTTGCAGACTACCGGATTGCAGGCCTTTCCACAGGGCGGCCTGATGGTCTTTTGCCCGGAAGGGCGGCGACATCACATGGGCGGCGGCTTTTCCGAAATCCGCATCGCGGTAAACGCTGTCATCAATCAGCAGATGACCGGGCAGGGCCTCGCCATATACCCGCTGGCCATTGCCGCGCGCGCGGATAATCTCGTCAAGGGCGTCTTTGGTTGAGACATGAACCAGATAGAGCGGCACGCCGATTACTTCTGCCAGGCGGATGGCGCGGTTCGCGGCCTCGCCCTCTGCCGCCGGGGGCCGCGACAGCGGGTGACCTTCGGGGCCGGTTATGCCTTCTGCCAGCAGTTTCTGCTGCAACTGAAAGACCATTTCGCCATTTTCTGCATGGACGGTCGGCATCGCGCCAAGTTCGAGCGCCCGGCTGAAGCTGTTATAGAGGATTTCATCATCGGCCATGATCGCCCCCTTATAGGCCATGAAATGCTTGAAGCTGTTAACCCCTTCCTGTTTGACCAGACGGCCCATATCGGCGTGAACACTGTCATCCCACCAGGTGACGGCGACATGAAAGCTGTAATCGGCGCAGGCTTTTTCCGCCCAGCCGCGCCATGTCCGGTAGGCCTCCATCAGGGGTTGCTGCGGGTCGGGGATAACAAAATCAATGATCATTGTCGTGCCACCCGCAAGGGCGGCGGCGGTGCCTGTATAAAAATCCTCGGACGCCACGGTGCCCATAAAGGGCAGTTGCATATGGGTATGGGGATCAATGCCGCCGGGCATGACAAATTGTCCGCTGGCGTCAATGACTTCCGCATCGGACGGCACCTCCAGATTCATTCCGACCGCCGTGATAACACCCCCTTCGATATAAATATCGGCGCGCTCACTGATGTCTGCATTGACAACGGTTCCACCACGGATAACAAGGGACATGGATTTTCTCCTCCTCTAGCGTTTTCTGGCAAAGACAAGATATAGCCCGCCAGCGACAAAAACACCAACAAACCAGGCATAGCTGTACAGGGTATCAAATATCGCCGGCACAGTATCGACAAATCCCGCCGCATGTAAAAAGCCCGGCAAATTGGGCAAGACCCCGAGGACAAAGGCCCCGACGCCCGCCATATTCCAGCCATGGGCGGATTCATAGATGCCGTCATGACGGAACAGGTCCTCGACCTTCAATGAGCATTTACGCAGCAGGAAATAATCGGCAATCAATATTCCGGCAATCGGACCGAGCAGAGCGGAATAGCCAACCAGCCAGACGAATAAATAGCCGCCGGAACTTTCCATTAATTTCCACGGGAAAATTGCGATGCCGACCCCGGCGGTGATATAGCCCCCCATCCGGAAGCTTATTTTCCGGGGATTGAGGTTGGAAAATCCGTAGGCCGGGGCGACCACATTGGCGGCGAGATTGGTGGTAAGGGTCGCAATGATCAGGGCGGCAAGGGCAACCACAACGCCCATGCCACCCATGCGGCCGGATAATTCAACCGGGTCCCATATGGCCTCGCCAAAAATAGTCACCGTGGCCGAGGTTACCGCGACACTGATGAAGGCAAATAACGCCATCGGCAGTGGCAGGCCAATAATCTGGCCGATAATCTGGTCTTTCTGGCTTTTGGCGAAACGGGTGAAGTCGGGGATATTGAGCGCGACCGTCGCCCAGAAGCCAACCATGGCGGTCAGCCCGGCGATGAAAGTGCCAAAAAACCGGCCTTCCTTTGCCCCGCCCGGCCCGAATTGCGAGGGGGCGGACAGCATCGCGCCAAACCCTCCGGCCCGGATATAGGCCCATGCCAGCAGCGCCAGCCCCATCAGAATGAGAAAGGGCGCGGAATAGGTTTCGAGCCAGCGAATGGATTCGGTGCCGTTTTTGATAAAATACAGATGAATCGCCCAGAAGCCGAGAAAACTCATGGTCTGGCTAATATCAATGCCGAGCAGGGGCAAGGGGCTGCCGTGAAAGGCATCGCCTGAAAGCCCGTTCAGGATAACATAAATCGCCGAGCCGCCGACCCATGTCTGAATACCGAACCAGCCACAGGCCACCAGTCCCCGGGCCACCGCCGGAATCCGCGCTCCCCTTGTACCAAAGGCTGAACGGAGCAATACCGGAAAGGGCACGCCATATTTGGCCCCGGCATGACCGATCAGGATCATCGGCGCCAGAACAATGACATTGCCGAGCAGAACGGTAAGGACCGCCTCGGACCATGACATGCCCTCGGCAATCAGTCCGGCGGACAGCATATAGGTTGGCACACAAACCACCATCGCGACCCAGAGCGAGGCATAGGATTTCCAGTCCCATGTCCGGGTCAGCACCGTCGTCGGGGCAAGGTCCTCATTCCACAGATCGGCATCATGTCCTTTCATGATACTCATTCCCTGCGGGTCAGCGGATCGTAGCATTCCGGTCTGCGGTCGCGGAAAAACTGCCATTTGTTACGGATTTCCTGCACCATATTCATATCCATATCATGAATGATCAATTCGTCTTTGTCGCGGCTTGCCTCCTTTTCAATCTGGCCACGCGGGTTGACGAAATAGCTCTGGCCGTAAAATTCACCGATATTCCATGGCTCCTCAGTACCAATGCGGTTTATGGCGCCGATCCAGCAGCCATTGGCGGCGGCGGATGCCGGTTGTTCAAGTTTCCACAGATATTCCGACAGTCCGGCGACAGTCGCCGACGGATTGACGATATATTCCGCCCCGTTCAGGGCCAGCGCCCGCCAGCCTTCGGGGAAATGACGGTCATAGCAGATATAGACCCCGAGTTTGCAATAGCGGGTCTGAAACACCGGCCAGTCGGACGAGCCGGGCTTGAAGAAGAATTTTTCCCAGAAACCGGCGACCTGCGGAATATGGGTCTTGCGGTATTTGCCGAGATAGCTGCCGTCCGCGTCAATTACGGCGGCGGTATTGTAATAGATGCCGGTGACATCATCGCGCTCATATATCGGCACGACAATCACCATCTTATATTTTGCCGCATAGTCCTGCATCAGTTGAGTGGTCGGGCCGTCCGGGATCGATTCCGCACTCGCATACCATTTTTTATCCTGACTCGGGCAGAAATAGGGCTGGGTAAAGACCTCCTGAAAGCACAAGACCTGTACGCCTGCCTTGCCGGCCTCGTCGATCAGCGGGATATGGGCCTCTATCATTGCCTTGCGGATGGCTTCCGGGTCATTATCGGTCGAGGATTTCAGCGCCATCTGTATCAGGCCGCCGCGCAGTATTGCTGTTTTTGGTGATGTCATGATCTGTTATCCCATGGTTGGAAAGGTGAATTCGGCCCCGGCGCGGATGCCTGCGGGCCAGCGTGAGGTGACGGTTTTAAGCCGGGTATAGAAATGGACAGCCTCCGGCCCGTAAATGCCGTGAGCACCAAAGATTGAACTCTTCCAGCCGCCGAAGCTGTGGGTGCCGACCGGTACCGGAATGGGGACATTTATACCGACCATGCCGACCTGAATACGCTTGGCAAAATCGCGGGCGGCATCGCCGTCCCGGGTGAAAATGGCGGTACCGTTGCCATATTGATGCCGGTTGATCAGCGCCACCGCATAATCATAGCTTTCCGCCCTGAGCACCGATAGAACGGGACCGAATATTTCCTGTTTATACACCGTCATATCCGGGCTCACCCGGTCGAGCAGGGTGCCGCCGACCCAGAAACCGCCCTCATAGCCCTGTAATTCAAGCCCGCGCCCGTCGACAAGGATTTCTGCCCCCTCTTTGGCCCCGCTACTGATCAGATTTTCAATCCGCTCCCGGGCCTCAGCGCTGATCACCGGCCCCATTTCGGCCTCCGGGTCGGATGGCGGGCCAATTTTAAGGGCGCGTACCCGGGGGGTCAGTTTCTCGACCAGCCGGTCCGCAGTCTCATCCCCCACCGGCACCGCAACACTGATCGCCATGCAGCGTTCCCCGGCGGAGCCGAAACCGGCGCCCATCAGGGCATCGGCGGCCTGATCAAGGTCAGCGTCCGGCAGAATGACCATATGATTTTTTGCCCCGCCGAGCGCCTGTACCCGCTTGCCCGCCGCACAGCCATTGCGGTAAATATACCCGGCAATCGGGGTCGAGCCGACAAAGCTGATCGCCTGAATATCATTATTGGCAATGATGGCATCAACCGCCGCCTTGCCGCCATGGATCACATTCAAGACCCCGTCCGGCAGTCCGGCCTCTTTAAATAAATCATGGATCAGATTGGCACTTGACGGGTCACGCTCGGATGGTTTGAGGATGAATGTATTGCCGCAGGCAAGCGCCATCGGAATCATCCATAGCGGCACCATTGACGGAAAATTAAACGGCGTGATCCCGGCGACCACGCCCAAGGCCTGCCGTTCGGCGCAGGTATCAATGCCCGGGCCGACATCACGGCTGAAATCGCCTTTTAATTTATCCGCTATGCCGCAGGCATATTCAACGACTTCAAGGGCGCGGGCCACTTCGCCCAGCGCGTCATTATGGGTTTTGCCATGTTCGGCGCTGATGGTGCGGGCAATGTCGTCGGCCCGGCGTTTCATGACCTCGCGCAGGGCAAACATCACTTGCGCCCGTTTGGCAGGCGAGGTTGCGGACCATGCCGGAAAGGCGGCCTTTGCCGCCTCGACAGCGGCAGTCACTTCTGCTTCCGTGCCGAGGCAAACCTGTGCCACCACGGCACCGGTGGCCGGGTTATAGACATCCTGCCGGTGGTCCGTGGAACCGGAAGAGGGCATGCCGCCAATGATATGTTTGATCAGGGTCATAAGCTATTCCAGACTTTTGATGATGGTGGCGAGGGTGTCAAAGGCAAAGTCAATCTGGCCTTTTTCGATAATCAGCGGCGGTGACAGGGCAATGGTATCGCCGGTGGTGCGGATCAGCAATCCGGCCTCATAGGCCTTGAGAAAGGCCTCAAAGGCACGTTTGGTTGGCTTGCCGGGAAAAGATTCCAGCTCAATCCCGGCGATAAAACCGATATTGCGCAGATCAATCACATGGGGCAGGCCGCGCAGTGAATGAACCGCCTGCTGCCAGTAATCCGACAGGTCGGTGGCACGGGTCAGCAGCCCTTCCGCGTCATAGGTGTCGAGCGTGCCAAGTGCCGCCGCACAGGCCATCGGATTGCCGGAGAAAGTATAGCCGTGGAAAAATTCAATGGTATTTTCCGGCGCGTCCATAAAGGCCTGATAGATTTTATCCTGGGCAAATACTGCACCCATCGGAATCACGCCGTTGGTCAGGCCCTTGGCGGTCGTGACAATATCCGGCTCGACGCCAAATTTATCGACGGCAAAGGGGGTGCCGAGGCGGCCAAAACCGGTGATCACCTCATCAAAGATCAGCAGAATGCCATGCTTGTCACAGATTTTCCGCAGACGTTTCAGATAGCCTTCGGGCGGCAGGATTACCCCGGCGGACCCGGCGAGCGGCTCGACAATTACGGCGGCAATGGTTGACGGGTCGTGCAGGTCACACAGGCGTTGCAGATCGTCAGCAAGCTCCGCCCCCTGTGGCGGCAGACCCTTTGAAAAGCGGTTTTCCGCGATGCCGTGGGTGTGGCGCATATGATCAACGCCGGCGACCAGCGTACCAAACATCTTGCGGTTGGCAGACATGCCGCCAACTGACATGCCGCCAAAATTAACCCCGTGATAGCCTTT
>JALUWZ010000099.1 GCA_027019205.1 Emcibacter sp. | reverse complement strand
CCCTCACCATAAACGGGCTGGAGCAGTGCAAGGCCATAGCGCCCAACATGACCCTGCTTGACTTTCTCCGCGAGGAGATGAACCTTACCGGCACCAAGAATGGCTGTGACAGCGGTGAATGCGGCTGTTGCACTGTCATGGTTGACGGCAAACCGATATTATCCTGCCTGATGCTCGCGGTCGAGGCCGAAGGATGTGACGTCACCACCATCGAAGGCATCGCCAAGGGCAACGAGTTGCACCCGCTTCAGGACGCCATGGTCGAGGAAGGGGCGATACAATGCGGCTATTGCACCCCGGCAATGGTGATTAACGGGGTGCATCTGCTGGAAAATAATGACAGCCCGACAGAGGAGGAGGTCAAGGAATGTATTTCCGCCACCATCTGCCGCTGCACCGGCTATAACAGTATCGAGCGCGCCGTCCATCGCGCCGCCAAAGAAATAAAGCAAAAAATGAAGGAGGTCCGCCATGGGTAAGGCTCCCGATTTTGGCTATAAGATTATTGGCAAGCCGACCCCGCTGATCGATTCCCGGGCCAAGGTGACGGGGGAAGCACTCTATACTGATGATATCAGGCTCCATAACCCGCTGACGGTTAAAATTCTGCGCTCGCCACATCCAAGCGCCAATATCCTGTCGGTGGATGTCGCGGAAGCCATGGCCCTCGCCGGGGTCCGGGGCGTTCTGTGCGGGGCGGATTTTAAAAATACCTTTGGCGTCTTGACCATCAGCAAGGATGAACCGGCCCTCGCCCGCGATGTTGTCCGTTACGAAGGCGAACCGGTGGCAGCGGTCGCGGCGGAAACGGCGGAGATTGCCGACCGGGCGATAAAACTGATCCGGGTGGACTATGAAGTAACCGACGGGGTATTTGACAGCCGCCGCGCCCTGAAAGCCACCGGGCGCCCGCTGCATCCGGAACTCGGTAAAGAAAATAACCTGCATAAAAAAGTGTTGCAGGAATTTGGTGATATTGATCAGGGATTTGATCAGGCCGATGTGGTGGTGGAAAAACGTTTCCGCTTTGCCTCGATCAATCACGCTTTTACCGAACCCCACGCGACCCAGGTGGAAATTGATGGCCGGGGTAATATTACGGTCTATTCCGCGACCCAGGTGCCGCACTATCTGCATATGGCGATGGCAGAGGTGCTGGAAATTCCCGAGCATCGCATCCGGATTGTCAAGCCGCATCTCGGCGGCGGGTTCGGCGGCAAGAGCGACCCCTTTCCCCATGAAATGATTGCCGCGCGTTTTGCCCTTGACCTCGGGCGCAATATCCGCCTGAAATTCTCCCGGGAAGAGGTTTTCTTCAGCCATCATGGCAGGCACCAGACCGACCTCACCATGAAGCTCGGTTTCAGCAAGGAACAGGGGATTACCGCCCTCAGCCTCGATACCCTGATTGACGGCGGGGCTTATGGCAGTTTCGGCATTGTCACCACCTATTATAACGGCGTGTTGCTGCAGGGGCCGTATAAAGTCCCGAATTTCCGCTTTCATGTCAACCGCCTGTACACCAACAAGCCGATGTGCGGCGCCATGCGCGGTCATGGCGGCGTCAATCCGCGTTTTGCCAGCGAGGTGCTGCTGGATATGGCCTGTGCCGAGACCGGGCTTGACCCGGCGGAAACAAGGCTGCGCTTTATCCATAAGGAAAATACCCTGACCACCAATGAATACCGGGTGACCTCGGTCGGGCTGCGTAACGGTTTGACGGAAGCGATGAAACGCACAAGCTGGCCGGAAAAATATGGCAAGCTGCCCTATGGCAAGGGTATCGGGGTGGCCTGCGGCTTCTTTATTTCCGGCAGTGCGCTGCCGATCCACTGGAATAAATTACCGGCCTCCACCGTCCGCATCACCATTGATCAGGACGGCGGGGTTACGGTCTATTCCGGGGCATCGGATATCGGACAGGGCAGCGATACCATGCTGGCCCAG
>JALUWZ010000098.1 GCA_027019205.1 Emcibacter sp. | reverse complement strand
GCGCTACTGCATCAATTCCGCCGCGCTGGATTTTGCCCGCGATTAAAGCATTTGTTTTTGCAGGTCAATCAGATAGTCAATATCTTCTTCGCTATTGAAAAAATGGGTGCAGACCCGGAGATTACCAATCCCGCCGAGGGCGCGCATGGAAATCTTGATCGGTTTCATACAGCGTCCGGGGGCCGAGCAGCGCTGAAAAAAGGCCAGGTCCCTGTCATAATCCCCGGTGGTATAGGTGATCAGGCCATGACGCTTTTTCGGGTCGGTCGGGCTGGTCACCCGGCAGCCAATCTCCTGCAGGCGCTCTATGGCGTAAGTCCCCATGCGCCGGACCCGCGCCTCGACATTGTGAATACCGATCTTCTCATAGAATTTCAGGGTGGCATTCCAGCCGAACAGCGCCGGGCCGATGGTCACATCCTGGGAAAACTGGTTGGCGGTCTTGACCGGTGGATATTTCCAGCTTTCCAGCGTGTCATGGTCCCGGTCGGCAAAGGGAATACCGCCCGGAATATCGGCCCAGATATAATTGCGGAACCGGGCGTCAATACGCGCCATAACCGACCGCTTGATATAAAAGAATCCGGCCCCCTCCGGCCCGCATTGCCATTTATAGGCCCCGGTCACCATCATATCAACATCATCATCTTTGACATCAATATTGATTGCGCCGAAGGCCTGAATGGCGTCATCCAGCACCAGCGCCCCTTTGGCATGGGCGATGCGGCACACTTCCTTGACATCATAGGTAAAACCACAGAAAGCCGTGGTCCGGTCAATCAAGACAAGCTTTGTCCGTTCATCAATCTGCTTTTCCATATCCTCCATCAGGATTTCGCCACCAACATTTTTAATCATCCGCAGTTCAACCCCGTAGCGGCGGCTGATATCCTGCATGATATAAATAAAGGACGGGTAGGACAGGTCGGTGAAGACCACATTGTCGCCTTCCTCCCAGTCGAGCATATTATACAGGACAAGATTGGCAACAATGCTCGGCCTGTAGCAGTTGGTGACCTCATCCCGGTCGGCATTGATCATCCGTGCGGCGCGCATGATACATTCGTCCCACATGGGAATGAGAAAGGGGTGGGACGCGACGTCGGCCACCGGAATATCCTCCATCCGGCCAAATTCGACAAAATCATAAAAATCCCGCGCCGCTTTCAGCCAGTAATTGGCCGGAATCATCTGATCCCCGGCATTGAGGTAAACCCAGTGATCAAGCATTTTGAATTCAGATCTGATGTCCTCAATATGTGCATCAATATAATTTCCTGTCATGTAACTTTCCAGTTGTCAAATATGATTTTTCATATAATACTATATAGAGGGAAAGAACCAACATCAAGGAATTCAGATATAAATCTCAACAAATTCCTTGCCCGCTACCGATATAACCTTCACAATATAATCTGCCTGACCCCTGTTATATCATTTTCGGGGCGGCAGAGTAACGTGTAGGGAGTAGCCATAAATGTGTAAATTTTTATTGTGGAAGACTATTTTTATCCTGCCGGTCATGATGCTGACCGGAGGAACGACACAGGCAGGGGACGTGACTATCGCCGTTGCCTCGAATTTTGCAGGACCCGTAAAAGTGATTATTGCCGCCTTTGAACAGCAGACCGGACATCATGTCAGGCTCACCCTTGGCTCTTCCGGCAAGGTCTTTGCCCAGATCAATCACGGGGCGCCCTTTGACATGTTTTTATCGGCAGACAAGACCAAACCCGCGATGCTGGAAAAGCTTGGCATGACGGTTCCGGGCAGTCGTTTTACCTATGCCATCGGCACGTTGGCCCTGTGGTCACCGCAGCCCGGACTTGTCAGTGAAAAGGCCGATATTTTCGTAAATGGCAAAATCCGTCGTCTGGCCATTGCCAACCCCGGGCTTGCCCCCTACGGCGTTGCCGCCCGGCAGGTGCTTGAGGAGCTGAAATTATATCACAGGCTGTCGGCCAGGCTGGTTCGGGGTGAGAATATCGCCCAGACCTATCAATTTGTCGCGACCGGCAATGCCGATGCGGGTTTTGTTGCCCTGTCACAAATACAGCATGCCGGGGGGTCGCGCTGGATTATTCCGCGCCGTCTCTACAGGGCCATTAAACAGGATAGTGTCCTGATGAAAGCGGCCAAAAACAACCCTGCGGCCCGGGCCTTCTGCAATTTTCTGCAAACGGAACAAGCCCGGAAAATCATCCGGAATTTTGGCTATAAAACACCGGAATGGCCGGGATGAGTACAGGATTTTCGGACGCCGACCTCACCGCCATCTGGCTGACCCTGCGGATCGCCGGCATGACCACCATTATCCTGATGCTGATTGGCAGCCCGCTTGCCCTGTGGCTTGCCCGGACCCCGTCGCGCTGGAAGGGGCCGGTCAGCGCCCTTGTCGCCCTGCCACTGGTCCTGCCGCCGACCGTCCTCGGTTTTTACCTGCTGATCATTCTCGGGCCGCATGGGCCGGTCGGCCAACTGACAAGCGCCCTCGGGCTTGGCACCCTGCCCTTTACCTTCTGGGGGCTGGTGGTTGCCTCGACGCTCTATTCCCTGCCCTTTGTCGTCCAGCCGATTGAAAACGCCATTACGGCCATGGGGCCGCGTCCGCTCGAAGTGGCGGCAACCCTGCGCGCCGGGCCGTGGGACCGGTTTTTCAGCATTATCCTGCCGCTGGCCCGACCGGGATTTATCACCGCCGCTATTCTTGGTTTTGCCCATACGGTCGGTGAATTCGGCGTTGTGCTGATGGTCGGCGGCAATATTCCCGGCATCACCCAGGTGATCTCTGTCAGGATTTACGACCATGTGGAAATGATGGACTATGCCGCCGCCCACTGGCTGTCCGGGACCATGGTTATCTTCTCCTTCCTTGTCCTTGCCGTGGTTTACAGCTTTAACCGACGACGCGAATCCTCCGGGGGGAGCTATGGAATTTAACCTCCGCCTGCTGGTTCAGCATCCTGAATTCCGGCTTGATATTGACTTGCGCCTGCCGGACCGGGGGGTCACGGCGATATTCGGCCCCTCGGGATCGGGAAAGACCAGCCTGCTCCGGGCGATTGCCGGACTGGACAGGCCGGAGTCCGGACGGATTATCTTCCGCGATCAGATCTGGCAGTCGGACCGGGTCTTTCTGCCGCCCCACAAGCGGCCTCTTGGTTATGTTTTTCAGGAACCCGGCCTGTTTGACCATCTGACCGCAGGCCAGAATCTGGCCTATGGCCTGAAACGGTCAAGAAAGCCGATGACGGCGTCCGAACAGAGCTATATCACCGACCTGCTTGGTCTGTCCGACCTTCTCGACCGCTATCCCGGCCAGCTGTCAGGCGGCGAAAGACAGCGGGTTGCCCTCGCCCGGGCGCTATTTCCCCAACCGGAAATTCTGCTGATGGATGAGCCGATGGCGGCGGTTGATTTTGCCAGGAAAAGACAAATTCTGCAGCTTTTAGATCAGGTAAAAAGCAATCTGGACACCCCGCTGCTCTATGTCAGCCATAATATTGACGAGGTAACAAGGCTCGCCGATCATCTGGTCATTCTGGATCAGGGCACAGTCACCCGACATGGCCCGATAGAACAGATTCTGTCCAGTCACAAACTTCTCAACCGCCTGTGTGATGAGCCTTTCAGCCTGTTATTTGGCCGGGTCATCACCGCCCGGACCGGCCATAATCTGACCGAGGTCGATATTGGTGATGCGACCTTGCGCATGCCGCAGCAGAATGTGACAGAGAATCAGGATATCCGGCTGCATATCGCCGCCCGCGATGTCAGCCTGACCCTTGTCCGGCCCACGCAAACCAGCGTCCTCAATATCCTCGACTGCCACATCGTCTCAATCGGCAAACCCAGTCCTGATGGCCAATGCCTGATCGAACTGGCCCTCCCGAACACCACGCTTCAGGCCCGGATATCGACCTATTCCTGTGACCAGCTCGCCCTCGCCCCCGGCCAACAGGTCTTTGCCCAGATCAAGGCCGTTTCGATCGTCCAATAAGCCGCCAGAATAGCCGCCGGAATAGCCGCAAAAATTCTGGCCATGCCTGCCTGATCCACAAAAGCTGATATTTCACCGTCAGCCGGCCCCAGCCATGGGTCCGGTATTTGCGGGCGCTGGTTGTCAGGGCCACCCCGGTCGGACGCAGGGCAATACCGGCCTGCCGGGCATGCCAGACCAGCAGATGATCCTCGCCATAGGCCGCCTGTTCGGGAAAGCCGCCGATCCGGTTAAAATTCTCGCGGCTGAGACAAAAGCCCTGATCGCCGAACGGCAGGCCGAGGATATCGGACCGGAATCGCGCCCCCCATTCATTAAGCCGGAGCCACCCGGCGCCGTCACCGGCAAATTTCAGATGAAAATAATGCAGGCTGTCCGGCGCCTCTTTCACCGACGCCGCAAGCGCCCGCACCACCTCGTCTGTCACGGTGGAATCCGCATGAAGAAACCACAGGAAATCCCGCCGGGCCACTGCCGCCCCGCAATTTTGCTGCAGCGCCCGGCCCGGCAGAGAAGAAATCGCCCCGCGCCCGGATGACCCGTCACAGGCCACAGGGATAATTTCCGGCCCCGCTGCGCATAATGCCCGCAGGTCATCAAGCAGCCCGTGATGCTGGTCTTCCCCGGGGCCGAGCGGGATGATGATCGAAATATTGTCCAGCATTATCTTTTCAGCAGGTCCAGCAAAGCCCTGTTATCCGCGCCAAGCTGCTCAATCGGCGTCAGCACCGCAGAATCCAGACTGTGCCGACAGCCACAGTCCGGGGCCGCTCCCCCGTCACTTTCGAGAAAGGCACCGACCAGCCGCCGCGCCGTCGCAAGACTTTCCCCGTAGCGGGAAATGACCTGTTCCACGCTGACATGCTGTGCCGGGTCATCAAGCCAGCAATCATAATCGGTGACAATCGACAGGGTTGCATAGCAAATCTGTGCCTCCCGGGCGAGGAAGGCTTCGGGCACATTGGTCATACCAACAAGGTCGCAGTTCGCGGCATTTTTCAGAAACAGACTTTCCGCCCGGGTGCCAAGGCGCGGCCCGTCAACACAGCCATAGGTCAATCCGCCCTTGACCTCAATACCAAGCCCTTGACCGGCCCTGGTCAGGGATTCTGACAGGATCGGACAGACGGGTTCCGCCGTTGATACATGGGCCGCCAGCCCATTGCCGAAAAAGCTTTTCTCGCGCTGGCCCTTGACGAAATCGAAATACTGGTCAGCAAGACAGAGGTCGCCCGGTTTCAGGTCCGCCCGCAGGCTGCCCACTGCCGAGATGCCGATTATGCGGCTCACGCCAAGCTTTTTAAGCGCCCAGATATTGGCCCGGTAATTGACCTCATGGGGCAGATATTGGTGGCTCTTGCCGTGGCGGGCCAGAAAAACAATATCTTTCCCGCCACCATATTTCCCGATCACAAGATCAGCCGACGGCGCACCATATGGCGTCATGACGTCCTGTTCATCGCCTGCCTCAAGCCCCGGAAGATCATAAATACCCGAACCGCCTATAATTGCCAACATGGGGAGCCTCCGTTAAAGTTCACTACAGGATGAGCCATAGGCAAAACAGCTGTAGCAGCGATGATGTTTCATACTGATACGCTCCGCCATACTGTCGGTCAGCGAGGCCCCGAGATCATAATCCGGATCATCATCGACCAAAGTACAGGCATAGGTCCGCATCTCGCCATTCTGTTTTACCATCATCCGGGAAAAGGCGCACATAAATTCCTTGCGGCTGTCTGTGCTGTGATAGCGGGTCATGCAGCCGGTGGTGACAAAGGGCACGTCGGGCAGTGACCCCGGCAGGGAAAAATCGGGAAAAGCGACCAGCGGAATATCCTCTGGCAACTCATGGGCGCGAAACAGGGCGGCAAAGGCCGCCTCAGTCGCCGCCTTGTCCTCCCCGGGCCAGATATGCCGGGCGACCGAAACCGGAAAGCCCCGGTCATGGAGCATTTTCAGGCCGACGAGCGCCTTGGCGAAATTATCCTGCCCACGCCCGAGATCATGAATTTCCGCCTCATAATGATCCAGACTGATCCGGAAGGAAACCGGATTGGGGCTTGTCTGCAGGGGGGTCAGTTCATCAATGCGCCGCTGCAGGGCCTCGGTACCATTGGTCAGCAGCAGACAGGGGCGATGGGATGCGGCCCGTATCAATATCCGGATAATATCCTTGGCGAGAAACGGCTCGCCACCGGTGAAGGAAAATTGTTCAACCCCAAGCTCCAGTGCCTCGTCAATATAGGGGCTGACATCTTCAAACTTGACCAGACCGAGCCGGGTATCGCCGGGCTTTGACCCCTCAAGACAGAAATCGCAGGAAAGATTGCACGCCGTGCCGGTATGGAACCACAATTCGCGCAGACGGTCGCTGTCAATATAGCCGCGCGCGTCGCCAAGCGGGGTCCGGTACCAGTTGTCACTTTTCTGCTCCGGCTCAAATTTTTCAAGTGGTTCAGCCATAGGTGACCTCTTTCTGTTGCAGGAATTCACCAAGGACAAGATAAAGAGCCCGACGCGCAGGCCGGGGATCACGGGCCAGATCATGCCACAACCGTGCCAGATCATCCTCAACATCAATGTCATAGCTCGGGGCAATATTTTCTACCCGGAGACCCATATGATAACAGCATTCTGCAAGCGCCTGACCGAGGCAATCGGTGCTCCATGGCAAAAAAGTCAGGTCCGGCCACGGCTGCGCCGCCCCCATAATCGTCACCCCGCCGTCGGACGCCGGAGAGAGCACCACGTCGCAACGGCCCAATGCCCGGCATGCGGTATCAAAATGGCCGGGCTGCAAGGCCGGGGCATCACTGCCGATAAAGACTATCTGCTCATGACCAAGACGGCGCAACTTTTCATCTATTGCCGTAATCCTCTCGCCAAGGCCGCCGTCCGGCTGGGCCAGAACCATATGATCACGCCTGAGCAGTCCCCCGGCCCATGCCACATCCTCAGCCGATGACGGCGACAGCACCACCGGCCCCGGCCAGCCTTCCGCATCTTCGAGCGCACAGTCGAGAAAGGCCCGGGCAAAGGTCACCGCCTGTTTGGCCCCGATGGTTTTTGCCAGACGCTGCTTGCCCTGAAACACACGCGGGCGCTTGCAGAACAGCACCAGACAAGGCGATTTCGTCAGATCAGTCATCCTCTTTGCCGACCTCCTCCAAAACAAAATTCATCACCCGGTCAAAATCATCTGGCAAGTTGTTTTGCGTAACTTTTCCGGCATAATCCCTGACCAGCCTGAATTGCGCAAGATAGCGGCGGCAATTGCTGCACATCATGATATGACCGTAAAACCGCATCCGGGTCATCAGTCCGGCCTCGCCGTCAATAATGTCGGAAACTTTTGAGACAACTTTTGAACATTTAAGATAAACCATGCTATGCCTCCATCACGGGGGCGACTGCGGCGCGCAGGGCGGCGCGGGCGCGATGGAGCCGCAGACGATAATTACCCGGCGTTATCTCAAGGGCAGCACATATATCGTCTGCCTCCAGCCCGTCCACCTCTTTCATCAGCAATATCTCCCGATGAATATGGGGAAGTTGGCCCAGCTTTTCGCCGATGACCGCGAGCAGCCGCCGGTCATCCAACCGTTTCGCCGCCATGCCGTCCCAGCCGGGACAGTCATGCTGCCAGTGCCCGGACCCGTCAAAATAATCCTTTTCCGGATCGCGGCCAACGTCAACATAACGCTTGCGGCGGCGGATTTCATCAATGGCCCGGTTATGCACTGCCCGGTATAACCAGCTTTTGATGCTGCAGCGCCCCTCAAAGCGGTCTATGGTGCGATAGACACTCACCAGACTGTCCTGCAGAATTTCTTCGCCAGTCCCCCGGTCACCGACCATGCGGATGGCATAGCCGAGAAGATGCGGCCCGTAAGCCGCCAGAAGCGCGCGCCATTCAGATGCGGACCCGGCTTTAAGGGCGGAAATCCGGATCTGTTCCCCGTCCCCCTGATGCGCCGCGTCACCCGGCATATTACCTGCCTCCATTGGCCATAAGATTTTTTTTGCACCATAATTACACAACAGGCAAAAGTCCCATAACTTTTTTGTGACAAAGAATATTCCGTCATCTGTTTCATCCTGCTTTTATCCTGCTTCCCGGGCAAAAAAATTCAGGAAAAACCTGAAAACAGCGGCGATGCGCGGGGTGAAGCTTTCCCGGCGATGGGCATTGGCCAGTGCCTTCCAGATTTCCGCCTGGGTCGGATAGGGGTGAATGGTCGCGCCAATATCTCCCATCTTCAGCCCCGATGTAATGGCCAGGCTCATTTCGCCAATCGATTCGCCCGCATGGGCCGCAACCATGGTCGCGCCAAGAACCCGCCCGGATTTCCGGGCGATATGAACCCGGGCAAAGCCGCCGCTGTCTTCTTCCAGAACCGCCCGGTCAATCTCCGCCATCTGCACCGTCAGGGTCATAACAGCCTCGCCCTTTTCCGCCGCCTGCTGTGCGGTCATGCCGACATGGGCAATTTCGGGCGCGGTATAGGTCGCCCAGGGCATCACCAATGCGCTCATTTTCTTGCGCCCGAAAAACAGGGCATTCTGCAAAACAATCCGCGCCATCGCATCGGCGCTGTGGGTGAATTGATAGGGGGAACAGATATCCCCTGCCGCATAAATCCGCGAATTGGTGGTTTGCAGCCGGTCATTAACCGTGACCCCGCGCCGATGATAATCGACCTTAGCAGCCTCCAGATCAAGTCCCTCAATATTGGGGATGCGCCCGGCAGCCACCAGAATCTCGTCGGCCTGAAGGGTGCGTTCCTGCCCATTATCATCGATGACCACTGACTTGCCACCTGTATCCGCCGCCACCCGCACCACACTGGCTTTGAGAATAAGGCTAATCCCCTCTTTTTCGAACTGGCGGCGCAGAACCGCACTGGCATCCGGGTCCTCAATCGGGACCAGCCGGTCGGCCATTTCAACAATTGTCACCTCCGCACCAAAGCGGCGAAAGGCCTGGGCCATTTCACAGCCGATCGGCCCGGCCCCGATGACAATCAGTCTTTTTGGCAGCTTTTCAAGCGAAAACAGGCTTTCATTGGTCAGGGGATTGGCGTCGCTCAGCCCCGGTATCGGCGGCAGCGCCGCCCGGGCGCCGGTGGAGATCACCGCCCGGTGAAAATTGAGGGTCTTGCCCGCGACCTCAAGCGCATTGGTTGAGACAAAATGGCCCGCACCGAGGAAAACATCAACCCCGAGGTCGCTAAAGCGCGCCACACTGTCATGAGGGGCGAGCCGGGCGCGTTTTTGCCGCATATCCGCCATAACCCGGGCAAAATCCGGTATGAGACCGCCATCATGGGCTTTATGGGCCGCCTTCAGCAATGCCTTGGACGGCACGCAGCCAAAATTCAGGCAGTCGCCGCCCATCAGATGCCGTTCGACCAGCGCAACCCGTGCGCCCAGTCCCGCCGCCCCGGCAGCCGCGACCAGACCCGCCGGGCCTGCCCCGACGATAACAAGGTTATAGCGCCCGGCAGGCACGGGATTCGTCCAGTCTGCCGGATGAAGGTTATTGACCAGCTCCCGGTTAAACTCATCCTGCGGGGTAACAGTGATGCTCATAATGTTTCTTCCTCGGCAATTGTCGTCTGTAATGCCCGGCGGGCAAGTCGGGTGACATAGGCGGTAACAAGAAGCGTCACCGCAAAGCCAACCCACATAAAAATAGTCTGGGCGTCGGATTTGGGGCCATGGCCCAGCCCGCTCACCGTGGGAACCAGTGAGCCGAGATAGGTATAAAGAAAAGTCGCCGGCAACATGCCAAGGAAAGAAGCCAGCACATAGCTCCGCGCCGTAATCCCGGTAAGGCCGAGGGCATAATTGAGTAACGTGAAGGGAAATACCGGCGACAGCCTGAGCAGGGTGACGATTTTAAATCCCCGTTCCCCCACTGCCTTGTCAATGACCCTGAACCGGGCCTTGCCCGCAAGCCTGCCCGTAACCCAGGGCCGCAACCGTCCCCGCGCCAGACTGAAGGCGATGAAAGCCCCGATCACACTCGCCGGGGAGACCAGCAGCGTCCCCCAGAATGGGCCGTAAATAAAACCTGCCCCGAGAGTAAGCAGCGATCCCGGTATCAGCAGCACAATCGCCACAATATAAATCAGCGCATAAATCACCACACCCCACAGACCACCTGACTTGACCCAGAGAATCAAGTCCTGCATCCAGTCATTGACCGGCCAGATAAAGCCCGCCCCGACCAGAGCCGCAATGATTAACGCGATGATTATAACAGTCTTCATGACTTTACCTTCTTTGCTGGCTCAAACCTGCATAAATCTGCCCATCCAGAACAGCAATATTCCGAAAATTGCCGCCCCGGGCAGGGTTATCACCCACGCCGCAAGCATGGTTTTAACCGCACCCATATGGAGGTGACCACGTTCGCCGGACGCCCCGATACCGATCAGCGCCGAGGCGGAAACATGGGTGGTTGACATTGGCAGGCCAAAAATTGCCCCGGAACTTACTAGCATACTTGTCACCAGATTTGCGGTAAATCCTTCGTGATGATTCATCACCGTAACCTTTTCCGCCAGCATCCTTGTCACCCTGAGGCCCGCCATATAGCCGCCGAGCGTCATCGCCAGCGCAATAATGACAAAGGCCGACAGACCGGACAGGTTTGTGCTGCCCCCGGACAACAGGGTCGCGGCAATCACCAACCCGGCAAGCTTCGGCGCATCATTCATTCCCCGGGCAAAACTCGTCAGCCCGGCACTGAGCCAGTGCAGCCGGTCAATCGTCACCAGAGGAACCACCGCCGCCCCGGCCTGTTCCCTATCACAGGCGCTGAGGGACAGTCCGGGCTTGTTTTCTGTCATGGTCAGACCCCCGGGCACCAGCGCCATCTGCGGCTCGACCGTCACACAGATACAGTCGGCAGCAGCCTGCCTGCGCAGTGCCCGGCTGTCCCATGCCCGGCGCAGGGTGATGGTCGCCGCAAGCGCCACCAGCGGGCTGAGCAGCAGCGGCAGGGCCACCTTCCAGACCAGAATATTCCAGGCAACGCCAGACGCGCCAAATGCCGCCAGCACCACCCCGACCAGCGCGCCGACTATGGCATGGGTCGTCGATACCGGCAGGCCGGTCCGGGTCGATAACAACACCCAGCCCGCCGCCCCGCCAATGATTGAAAGCGCCGTCACCATGTCGGGACGGGCCGCCGCCGTCAGCAGCTTGCCGCCAAAGGTTTCGACCATGGCATGGGCAAAAAACGCCCCGGTAATGGCGCCGATTGCCGTGAATAACAGCCCCCAGTATATGGCAGCGCGGTAATTGGTCAGCCCCGCTCCGACCAGAGTCGCA
>JALUWZ010000097.1 GCA_027019205.1 Emcibacter sp. | reverse complement strand
TCAGCTCAATCAATGGCCAGAAAGGCCAGATGGGACAGGTGAATTATTCTGCCGCCAAGGCCGGGGCCATTGGTTTCGTCAAGGCGCTGGCCCAGGAAGGGGCGAGATACGGCATTACGGTCAATGCCATCGCCCCGGGCTATATCGCCACCGAAATGGTCAAGGCGGTTCCGGAAGAAATAGTTGCGAAGATCGTTAAAGCCATCCCCCTGCGCCGCCTCGGCGAAGCAGAGGAAGTCGCCGATGCCGTCAGTTATCTGGTGTCCGATGCCGCAAGCTTCATCACCGGCGCGACCCTGACCATCAACGGCGGCCAATATATGGTTTAAACCGGGCCTGAAATCCGTTATCCTGACCTTATAACCTAATATCAAGGCGGAAGTGATGTTTCAGGATGTGGTTGATCTCAGAGCCTTTTATGATTCTGCCCCCGGGCGGGTGACGGCACGGCTGATTCGCCGCCAGATCAGGAAATTATGGCCCGATATTACCGGCATGGATGTTATGGGGCTGGGCTATGCCCCGCCTTACCTTGATATATTCCGCGCTCACGCCCGTCATGTGATCAGCATCATGCCCGCCGCCCAGGGCGTCATCCGCTGGCCGCGCTATAACGGTGATCCGGAAAAAGACGGCACCCACCGCTACCGGGGTAACCTGACCGCCCTTGCCCATGAGGGTAATCTGCCGGTCAAAGATGCCGCCATCGACCGGATTATAATGGTTCATATCCTTGAACACAGCCCCGAAAGCCGCGCCCTGCTGCGCGAAGTCTGGCGCACCCTCGCCCCTGGCGGGCGGGTAATTGTCGTGGTGCCGAACCGCCTTGGCCTGTGGGCCAGAACGGACCGCACGCCGTTTGGCCATGGCACGCCCTTTTCCGCCCTGCAACTCAGGCGGCTGTTCAGTGACAATATGCTGACGCCGATCAGAACGACTTCCGCCCTGCATCTGCCGCCCTTCAAGCGCCGCTCCCTGCTGTCGCTGATGTCCTCGCTTGAGACTATCGGCCAAAGATGGTGGCATAACCTTGCCGGGGTGCTGATTATCGAGGCTGAAAAACAGATTTACGCCACCGGATCAAGGGTCGAACAGAATAATCCTCGTCACAAACATGTGAACAGACCGGCCATTGCCGGTAATCAGTTTGACTCCTGAGGCCATCTAACCGTACAGTCGGGAAGATATCAATAACCCCCCGGACAGGCACAAATGATAAAAAAAATTCTTGTTCTCATCCTTATCCTTATGACTGCTGGCGGTCTTTATTATATCGGTCAGCGCCACAAGCCAACGGCGGTTTTCAATCCCGGTCCACGGGTGGTTGCCGTGGTCGTCGCCCCGGTAATTTCTGATATTTTCACCGACAAGATTGAGGCGCTCGGGACAAGCAGAGCCAATGAATCTGTTGACCTTACCGCGACAACAACCGGCAAGATCGCCAGAATAAATTTTACCGATGGCATGACCGTAAAGAAAGGCCGGATTCTGGTTGAACTGCAAAGTGACGAGGAGCGCGCCAATCTGCGGTCAGCCATCGCCAATGCCGAACAGCTCAAACGCGACCTTACCCGCATCGAGGGTCTGGTCAAGGCCCGTACCCTGCCCACGGCCCGGCTTGAGGACCAGAGGACCCTTTATAAAAAAGCCCGGGCAGAGCTGCAGGTTGCCCAGTCGCGCCTTCGCGACCGCCGGATTGTCGCGCCGTTTGACGGTCAGCTCGGCCTGCGCCGGGTCAGCACCGGCGCGCTGGTCACGCCGGGGACCGTCATCACCACGCTGGATGATCTGTCGGTGATCAAGCTTGATTTTACCGTGCCGGAAGGCTTCCTCGCCACGCTGAAGGCCGGTCAGACCATCCATGCCCGGAGTGATGCCTATCCTAAATTTACCTTTACCGGAAAGGTCAGCCAGATCGGCAGCCGGGTCGATCCGGTTTCCCGTGCGGTCACCGTCCGGGCGATTATTCCCAATGATAACAGAAAACTGCTGCCCGGGATGCTGCTGCGGGTCAGCCTGATCAAAAATCAGAGCCGGTCCATCATGATCCCCGAAGAAGCCCTGATCACCACCGCCCGCAAGAAATATGTTTTCCTGCTGCAAAAAAACAACCATGTCAGGCAGCAGACCGTCGTCATTGGCCGCCGCCGTCCAGGGGCGATTGAAATTCTCAAAGGCCTGAAAATTGGTCAGAGGATAGTCACCGAAGGCACCCTCAAACTACAGGATAACAGCAAGGTCGTCCTGCAGAAAGCGGATAACGCCGCCAACGGGGAGAGTTAACCCGTGGTCCTGTCCGATATATCCATTGACCGTCCGGTTTTCGCCACCGTCATCAGCCTGCTGCTGGTGGCCTTTGGCGTGATGAGCTTTATCGACCTGCCGCTCCGGCAATATCCCGACATCAATCCGCCGGTGGTCTCGGTTTCAACCAGTTACCGGGGGGCCTCTGCGGCGATTGTCGAAAGCAAACTCACCCGGCTGATTGAGGATCAGATCAGCGGTATCGAGGGCATCAAAACCATGTCATCCTCCAGTCAGGATGGCCGGTCCGACATCACCATCGAATTTAACGTCAAGCGGGATATTGATGCGGCGGCCAATGATGTCCGCCAGCGGGTCTCGCGCCTGCTGAACAAGCTGCCGGAGGAAGCCGACCCGCCGGAAATTTCCAAAGTCGATACCAATGACCGGCCCATCATGTGGCTGCGGCTGAAATCAGCCAATATGTCGCGGATGGAGCTTGCCGATTATGGCAAGCGTTTTCTGGTTGATCGCCTGTCCTCGGTTGACGGGGTGGCCCGCATCTGGACCAGCTCCAAAACCTATGCCATGCGGATCTGGCTCAACCGTCAGCAACTGGCCGCGCGCAATATTACCGTCAATGATGTGGAACAGGCCCTGAGATCGGAAAATATCGAACTGCCCGCCGGACGGGTCGAATCGACCGAACGGGAATTTACCGTCAGGATTGACCGCAAATATAACGCCGCCCGGGATTTTGCCCGGCTGGTGATCCGCAAATCCCGCGATGGCCATCTGACCCGTCTGGGTGATGTGGCAAAGGTTGAGCTGGGTGCCGAGGACACCAGAAGCGAAATGCGCGGCAACCGGGAATTCATGATCGGGCTTGGCATTGTCAAGCAATCCAAGGGTAACAGTCTGGCCGTGGCCCGGGCCATCAAAAAAGAGATCAGGGTGATCAATAAAACCCTGCCGCCGGGGGCGGCGCTCGAAGTGATTATGGACCAGTCGGTCTTTATCGAATCCGCCATTCACGAGGTGTATAAAACCTTTGCCATTGCCATGGGGCTGGTGGTGCTGGTCATTTACCTGTTTCTCGGCAGTGCGCGGGCGATGTTTATCCCCGCCGTCACGGTGCCGGTATCAATCACCGCCTCGTTTATTTTTCTCAATATGGCCGGATATTCGATCAATCTGCTGACCCTGCTGGCGCTCATTCTGTCGATCGGGCTTGTGGTGGATGATGCGATTCTGGTGCTTGAGAATATCTACCGGCGCATTGACCGGGGCGAGCCGCCGCTGCTCGCCGCCTATTATGGCGCCCGCGAGGTCGGCTTTGCGGTGATTGCCACCACCCTTGTGCTGATTGCTGTTTTTGTGCCGATCATTTTTATTGAGGGGGAAACCGGAAGATTATTCACCGAATTTGCCATGGCGATGGCGGCGGCGGTCGGCTTCTCCTCCATTGTCGCCCTGACGCTGGCGCCGATGCTCTGTTCGCGTATCCTGAAAAAGGAAGGCGGCAGCAACCGCTTCCACGCCCAGGGCATGAAATTTCTGCGCTATCTCGAAAATGGCTATCTCGCCATCCTGAAACGGCTGTTTAAAAGGCCGGGTCTGGTTCTGCTCAGCCTTGTTCCGATTATTGCCATTGCCTATGGCCTGTTCCGCGACCTGCCGGGGGAATTCATGCCATTGGAGGATCAGGGCAGGCTTTTCGTCTCCGTCACCGGCCCGGAAGGGACCAGCTTCAATAATATGAAGCGCCAGATGAAAAAAGTTGAAGATGACATGATGTCACTGGTCGATGAGGGCAAGGCAACAACAGTCCTTGCCCGGGTGCCACGTTTCGGCGTTGCCTCCTCGGTCAATTCGGGCTTTGGCATTATCATGCTCAAAACCTGGGACAAACGCAATCAATCCGCTCAGCAAATCCGTGGCGAGCTTATGCAGAAACTTGCCCGACATCCGGGTATCCGGGCCTTTGTCTCCATGCCGCGCGGCATCGCCGGTCGGGCAGGAAAACCGGTACAGTTCGTCCTTCAGGGCAGCGATTACAAACAACTGGCCCGCTGGCGGGATTTGATAATCGCCCGCACCCGTCACAACCCCGGCCTTATTGGTCTCGACAGCGACTATAAGGCAACCAAGCCTCAGCTGCTGGTTGATATTGATATGGTCCGGGCGGCGGACCTCGGGGTATCAGTCTCTACCATTGGCCGGACCCTTGAAACCATGCTTGGCTCGCGCCGGGTGACCACCTATGTCAGGCAGGGGGAAGAATATCCGGTCATTCTGGAGGGGACCAAGTCGGAAAACCGCACCCCGAATGATTTGACCAATATTTATGTCCGATCCGACCGGACAGGGCTGCTGATCCCCCTGTCCAATCTGGTTAAGCTGCGGGAAACCGCCAGCTCACCCCGACTGAAACGCTTTAACCGCATGCGGTCGATCACGATCAGCGCCAATCTGAAGCCGGGCTATGCGCTCGGACAGGCGCTTGATTTTATGGAGCAGGCCAGCCGGGACATCCTGCCGGCCAGTGCGAGCTTTGATTTTAACGGCGAGTCGAGAACTTATAAACAATCGGGCAATTCGATTTATTTTGTCTTCATTCTGGCGCTGGTGACGGTTTTTCTGGTTCTGGCGGCGCAGTTTGAGAGTTTCCGCCATCCCTTTGTCATTCTGCTGACGGTGCCTTTCGCCATGTTCGGCGCGTTGCTTGGTCTCTATCTTACCGGGCAGACCATAAATATCTACAGCCAGATCGGCCTGATCATGCTGGTCGGACTTGCCACCAAGAACGGCATCCTGATCGTTGAATTTGCCAATCAGCTGCGCGATCAGGGGGTTGAATTTATGGAAGCCCTGTGCGAATCCTCCCGCAAAAGGCTGCGGCCCATTGTCATGACCTCCTTTACCACCATCATGGGGTCTGTTGCCCTGGTGGTCGGCCATGGTGCCGGGGCGGAAACCCGTTTTGTGTTGGGAATCGTTATAATCTCCGGGGTGTCGATTGCCACTATTTTTACGCTTTTTATCGTGCCGGTCGCCTATCTGGTGATTGCCCGCACCTCATCCTCGCCCGGGGCCGTCCGGAACAGGCGGCAGGCCATGGAAAAACAGTTTGCCGCAAAAGACCGATAGCAAAAGAAACCGGATATTATTCAATTCGTTAAGGTTTTTTATATATTCTCGTGAAAAGATACCCCAACGCGTATTGACGCATCAGGAGATACTGTTTGACTACTCTTAATGATACGATGAAATATTTTCATTTCACCTCTGCGAATATTGCCGTCAAGGGGCTGTTGACCGGGCTGGTATATGGTTTTCTGGTGTTCCTGTCGAACCTGTTTATCTTTCCGGTCAGCCATAGTCCGGTTATCTGGTCAGCCAACGCCTTTCCGGTGGCGGTCCTGCTGTTTAATCGCAAGGCTCAATGGCCGGCGATATTGTTTTTCTGTCTGGCCGGGCTGCTGGTCAGCGGATTGTCCAACAATTTCTATAATGTGACACCCCATCTCATCGTCTATCTGATCAATCTGCTTGAGATATATTTTCTGGCAACAATTATCAGAAAAGCAACCGTAGCAATTCCAACAAGAAAAAAACTGAAATCGATTATTACCGCAGAACTGTGGGCAACGGCGCTGGCAGTGATGCTGTTTTCCATTCTGTCTGTTCTGGTATTTTCCACGACCGGTGAAAATATCAATTTTATCAGCATGATTGCCAGGATTTTTACCAGTGCCTATCTCGGGCAGGCCATGTTGCTTCCGGCGCTGTTATACTGGATTGTTCTTGGCCGTCCCTCAATAAAGGGGATATCAGAGGGCAGAATTGTCGAATCACTCCTGATGTGGCTTATTCTCGTTATTTCCATTGCCGTCACGATGGCAAGCCTGAAAAGCGGAATACCGGTTTACCACGTTTTTCCCTATCTGACCTTTCCGATTTTGATATGGTCGGCAATTCGTTTCGATATACGCCTGACCATCATATGTTCCATCATTACCAGCCTTTTTACAAAATATATTGCCTCTCTCGGCTATATTTCCTTCGGGTCGGCAGACCTGTCTTCATCCCAGCAGATCATCCTGATGAATGTGGGATTGATTGCCCTGAACATCTCCGTTCTGATCCTTGCGATTATCGTCACCGACCAGAAACAGATAAAGCAGGATCTGACCAGACGGGAAGAATGGTTCCAGATCGCCATTGATCATATGCCCGGCGGGCTGTATCTGCTTAGTCAGAAACGACGCTTTATCATATTGTCCACCGGGTTACGCGAACAAATCGGCCTGCCACCGGAAATCTGCCATCTTGGCGCCCATATTGAGCCTGTATTGAAATTCAGGGCAGAGCGCGGTGATTTCGGACCCGGAGACCCGGATGATCTGGTCAGAGAAAGGCTGGACAAGCTTGAGGAAACTGAAACCACCCAGGGGCATAACAGCCTTCCCAACGGTCAGGAATATGAATATTTCCAGAATCATACAAAAAACGGGGAAATCATCATCATCTATCACGATATTACTGATCGGATAAAAGCGGAACGCGACAGTCTGCGGGCATTGGCAGAGGCCCAGCATGCCAACAAGGCCAAGACGGATTTTCTTGCCAATATGTCCCATGAACTGAGAACCCCGCTGAACGCCATCATCGGTTTTTCCGAAATGATGACCCAGGACGGCTTTGTTGAATCCTCCGCTGACAAAGTGCGGGAATATTGTACCGACATCAATATGAGTGGCCGCCATCTGTTACAGATCATCAATGATATTCTTGATCTGTCAAAAATTGAGGCCGGGATGGCCGATGTCGTCCTTGAGCCAATCTATCTGGAAGACAGTATTCAGGAATGTGTTAAATTTATCGAGCTGCGGGCTGCCGATGCGGAAATAACTATTTTCAATGAGGTCAGGGATACCCCGGCCAGAATTCTGGTTGATAAAAGGATGTTCAAACAGGTCATTGTCAATATATTGTCAAATTCGGTAAAATTTACCCCGCAGGGTGGCAACATCCATATTTCCTTTGCCCTCACCAAAAAGGGCGAAACCACGATCATCATTACCGATACCGGCATTGGTATTGCCGAAGCTGATATTGCCACGGTCATGGAACCGTTCCATCAGGCCGACAGCAGCCTGAGCCGGAATTTTGAAGGAACCGGACTCGGCCTGCCGCTGGTAAAATCCCTGATGGAAATCCATGGCGGCAGAATTGACCTTAAAAGCAGGACCGGGGTGGGAACAACGGTATCACTCACCTTTCCGCCGCATAGCAGCATCCCTGCTGAATAGCCTGTTCAATTATCCCGCTTGTCGCAAAAAAATACCCTCTCATCAAGCCCTGTGAGCCTTGAGCGCAAATGCCGCCGACTTCACCGCATTATGCTTCCGAGGCCCCTGTCTGCCCTATATAAAGGAATGACACCGAAACATAAACAGGAGAAAAACCATGCCGAAATCTGCAATCTGTAAAACCCTTCCACTGGCGCTCGGAGTTGCCTTCATTCTGTCTTCCGAATCGGCAGCATTAGCCCACGATCCTGCCGAAACGGCCCATAATATTTCCGCAATGGAAAAACAGGAACGGGTCTCGAAAGAAAATGCCAGAAATCTGGTCAAGTCCCTGCTGAAGCGCGACTATAGCGGCAGCGGATATAAAGCCCGGGTTGCCCGTAAAACAGATGGTAAATGGATCGTCAGAATCAAGAATCGGACACAAATAGTTGCCACGGCATTGGTAGATGCAAAAACCGGAGATATCCACGTTAAATAAACCCTCCCGCCCCGCCGGAACCCCCATAAAATTTCACGGAAAAACCTCAAGGCCATCCAGCAATCTGAATGGCCTTTTTTCCGGTCCGCTGCCAAAAAAGGCTCCGGCCATTGTCTCCCCCCCGATAAAGTGATACAAAAGCCACTGAGAATACAGGAAACTTTTGAAGCAACGGAATGATAATGACCGTTAAACAACAGCTGGAAAAGCTTATAGAGGATTTTCAGGCTCAACAGCCCCTCAGGGTGGGATCACTGATCATTACCATATATGGCGATCTGCTGGCCCAGCGCGGCGGAACGGTATGGCTTGGCAGCGTCATCAACCTTCTCGAACCGCTTGGCATCAACGCCCGTCATGTGCGGACCGCTGTATCGCGGCTGAACAAGGATAACTGGATCAGCCCCCGTCAGCTGGGCCGCAAAAGCTATTACAGCCTGACCGCATCAGGACAGCGCAGGTTCAGAAATGCCACCCCGCAAATTTATGCCGGCCCGCGCAGTGACTGGGACCAGCATTGGACGCTGGTCATCCTGCCCGACAGCAACAACGCAAAGATAAACAAGGATAGCGCTGTCAAGGAGCTTGGCTGGCTCGGTTTTGGTAAAATTACCAAGGGAATTCTGGCCCATCCCATGCCGGATATGCTGGCGCTTGAGGGCACTCTGGACGGTCTGGAAATCCGCGACGAGGTCATTATCCTCCATCAGGCCTCCCATGAACTGACCTCGTCCGCAGCACTGGACAGCATGGTCAAGGGCTGCTGGAATCTTGCGGAACTGAGCGTTAAATACCGGAAATTTCTTGAAAGATACCGGCCTGTATATGAAAGCCTGTCCTGCGGGAATATTCCGGATGATGCCGATTGTCTGCTGATACGGATATTGATGGTCCATGAATACCGGAAAATCCTGCTGCGCGACCCGCGTCTGCCGGACATGCTGATGCCGCCCCACTGGGAAGGCAACAGCGCCTATCAGCTGTGCCGGGGGATCTATCAATTGCTGCTGAAAAATTCGGAAGCGGCGCTTGATGATATCATGGAAACTGAAAAAGGCGCCCTGCCCGCGCCGGACAGGGAATTTTTCCTGCGCTTTGGCGGTCTGACAGAGGAAAGCGCAAAAAATATCACCATGTGATACATTTTTTATTGATTTTTTATTTTTTCTGTTACATATTAGCCATTATTACAGATATTAAGTAATTACAGCCCTGTTAACAACCGGAAAGGCCCGCCATGTACGGAGATACGTCGATACAAAAGCCGATCGAGATAGCCGAACCCACCTCGGAAGAGCAGGCAAGGCTTGCGGAAATTTTTCAGCAGAAAATTGATGACGGCATCAAGATAGAACCGCAGGACTGGATGCCGGACGCCTATCGCAAGACCCTGGTGCGCCAGATGTCCCAGCATGCCCATTCCGAAGTCATCGGCATGCAGCCCGAAGGCAACTGGATCACCCGGGCACCGAGCCTGCGCCGCAAGGTTATTCTCCTCGCCAAGGTTCAGGATGAGGGCGGTCATGGCCTTTACATTTATTCCGGGGCGGAAACTCTTGGCACCTCGCGGGCGGAAATGATTGAGCAGTTGCAGACCGGACGGGCCAAATATTCGTCCATCTTCAATTATCCGGCCCTGACATGGGCCGATATGGGGACCATTGGCTGGCTGGTGGACGGGGCGGCGATCACCAATCAGGTCGCGCTGTCGCGCTGTTCCTATGGCCCCTATTCCCGGGCGATGATCCGCATCTGCAAGGAGGAAAGCTTCCACCAGCGTCAGGGCTACGAATTGCTGTTGACCCTGTCACGCGGCACACAGGAGCAAAAGGATATGCTGCAGGAATCGGTCAACCGTTTCTGGTGGCCGTCGCTGATGATGTTCGGCCCCAATGACAGCGATTCCCCCCATTCCGCCCAGTCGATGAAATGGAAAATCAAGCGCAAATCAAATGACCAGCTGCGGCAGGAATTTGTTGATGCCACCGTACCGCAGGCCGAATTCCTCGGCATTACCCTGCCGGACCCCGACCTGAAATGGAATGAGGAACGCGGCCATTATGATTACGGCGAAATTGACTGGCAGGAATTCAACAATGTCGTCAAGGGCAACGGCCCGTGCAACAAACAGCGCATTGCCAACCATATCAAGGCCCACGAAGACGGGGCCTGGGTCCGTGAAGCCGCCGCCGCCTATGCCGAAAAACAACAGAGAAAAAATGTCGCCTGAGCGAAAAGGATACTGAATATGACCAAAGAAACCAAGATATCTGAAAATGAATGGCCCCTGTGGGAAGTATTTATCCGCAGCAAGGCCGGGCTTGACCACAAGCATTGCGGCAGCATCCATGCCAGCGACGCCGAAATGGCGCTGGAATCCGCCCGCGATGTCTATACCCGGCGCAGTGAGGGCATCAGCATCTGGGTGGTGCCCTCCAACGCCATTACCGCCTCGAAACCAGAGGACAAGGAAAGCCTTTTTGAGCCTGCCGATGATAAAATCTATCGCCATCCGACATTTTATGACATCCCCAAGGGTGCCGGAAAAATGTAATCCTGCATAAATAGCGGAGTAAAAATTATGACTGACTTATCCAGCAAACAGGCCCTTGCCAGCTATGCGGCACAGATTGGCGATAATGGCCTGATTATCGGCCACCGCATGTCGGAATGGTGCTTTCGCGCCCCGTCGATCGAAATGGAAATGGCACTGATGAATTGCGCCCTTGACCTTATTGGTCAGGCCCGCGAACTCTACAGCTATGCGGCGACAACCGAAGGCAACGGCAAAACTGAAGATGATTTCGCTTA
Organism: Emcibacter sp.; assembly: GCA_027019205.1. GTDB lineage: Bacteria > Pseudomonadota > Alphaproteobacteria > Sphingomonadales > Emcibacteraceae > Paremcibacter. The sequence goes on along the minus strand of JALUWZ010000097.1, from coordinate 550 downwards.
CCTGCGCGATGAACAGGATTTCCGCAATGCCCTGCTGGCAGAGGTGCCGAATGGCGACTGGGGCGATACCATCGTCCGGCTGTTCTTTATGAGCGCCTATAACATGCTGTTCTATACCGCCCTTGCCAAATCGACCGATGCGGAACTGGCCGCCATCGGCGCGAAATCCGTCAAGGAGGTCACCTATCATTTGCGTTTCAGCAGTGAATGGCTGATCCGGCTTGGCGACGGCACCGAAGAAAGTCACCGGCGGGTGCAGAAATCTGTTGATGATCTGTGGATGTTTACCGGCGAGCTGTTCACCATGAGCGAGGCCGAAACCGCCCTGCTGGCAGACGGGATTTCCGTTGATGTCACCGGCCTGAAAAAGGACTGGGATCAGACAGTGTCCCGGGTATTTGATCAGGCGACCCTGACCATTCCTGAAAATAACTGGGCGCAGTCCGGCGGCAAGACAGCGGGCCGTCATACCGAACATATGGGCTATATCATTGCCGACATGCAGTTCATGCAGCGGCGCTATCCGGGATGTGAATGGTAAGGCCATGAC
>JALUWZ010000096.1 GCA_027019205.1 Emcibacter sp. | reverse complement strand
GGCCCGATTTGTCATGAAAGCCGGTCAGATTAAGGCCACAGAACGGCCCGACCACCGACCGTACCCGGTTCGGGGTGGCAAAATCGAAATCCTTATGACGGATCAACTGCCGCACCCGGTCCTGGGTCTCCGGCCTGCTTGCCGCCGCCTGCACCGCAAACCATTTATCCAGCACCAGATCATCATGATGCCATTTGTCATAGAAGCTCTGAATGGCCTCTTGCCGTTCGGCAAAATCGCTGTTGACCAGCGCAGTGAGCGCGGCAATCTCGTCGGTCATATTATCCGCCCGGCTGAATTGCCTCCGGCACAGATCAAGACTATCCTGGTCCTCCAGCGCCATCAGGTAAGACAGGGCGAGATTTTTCAGCCGCCGGTCCGCGACCCGCTGCGGCGTAAAGTCATAAGGCTCTTCCGTGGCGCAAGCCTTATAGGTGTCGATGAAATGGTCCCGATGGGCCGCTGCCAAGGCCCGGCGGAGAAAATTTCGCGCCTGATGGATGGCGTCCACCTCAACGGGTGATGTATATTGCCCCAATATGCCCTCTGACGGCAGGCTCAGGACTTCGGCGACAAAGGCCCGATCAAGATCGGCGTCGCCGAGTATCCTGCCAAGCGCGGCGGAGAATCCTTCATCAAGCATAAGGTCACGCCCGGCCCGGATGTCGGCGACCAGCCCCATAATGACGCTGACCGCAATCTCCTGCCCGGCCTGCCAGCGGTTAAAGCTGTCACTGTCATGGGCCAGCAGAAACAGCAGGTCATCCCGCCCGAGATCACTGTCAAGCTTCACCGGGGCTGAAAATCCCCGCAGGATTGAAGGAATGACCCTGTCCCGGACCCCGACAAAGGTAAATGACTGTTCCTGTTCGGTCAGGGCAAGCATTCTGCTGCCATTATGGTCGGTCGGGGCATTTTCGCCGTCAAGCTGAAGCGGCACATCCCGGCCATCCGGACCAATCAACCCGACAGCCAGCGGAATATGCATCGGGGCCTTGTCCGTCTGCCCCGGGGTATCGGGAATTTTCTGGCGGAAGGTCAGGGTGACTTTATCGCCGTCCTGAATATGGGACGCGCTGATTTCCGGGGTACCGGCCTGGGAATACCACAGGCGAAATTGTGTGAGGTCGACGCCGGACGCGTCCTGCATCGCCGCCACAAAATCATCACAGGTTACCGCCTGCCCGTCGTGACGCTGAAAATACAAATCCATGCCCTTGCGGTAATTTTCCGGCCCGAGCAGGCTATGGATCATCCGGATGAGTTCGGCCCCCTTTTCATACACCGTGACCGTATAGAAATTATTGATTTCAATATAGCTGTCCGGACGTACCGGATGGGCCATCGGCCCGCTGTCCTCGGCAAACTGATGCTGGCGCAAAATCCGCACATCTTCAATACGCTTGACGGCCCGCGAGCCTTGGTCAGCGGAAAATTCCTGATCGCGGAACACGGTCAGCCCCTCTTTCAGGGACAGCTGAAACCAGTCGCGACAGGTGACACGGTTACCGGTCCAGTTATGGAAATATTCATGGGCGACCACCGCCTCGACTGCGGCAAAATCTGAATCGGTCGCGGTTTCCGGGCGCGCCAGCACGCATTTGCTGTTAAAGATATTGAGGCTCTTGTTTTCCATCGCCCCCATATTGAAATGGCTGACGGCGACAATATTGAATATCTCCAGATCATATTCAAGGCCGTAAACATCTTCATCCCATTTCATGGCCTTTTTCAGGCTTTTCATCGCATGGGGGCATTTATCAAGATCATCCGCAGCGACATAAATCCGTAAGGTTACCCGTTTGCCGGAGCAAGTGACAAAATAATCCTCAAGATACTCAAGATCGCCCGCCACCAGCGCAAACAGATAGCAGGGCTTCGGGAAAGGATCATCCCACAAGGCAAAATGCCGCCCGTCGGCCAGATCACCTTCGTCAATTTTATTGCCGTTCGACAGCAGGACCGGGAAAGCC
>JALUWZ010000095.1 GCA_027019205.1 Emcibacter sp. | reverse complement strand
ACATATATTAACCAGTGTGTGGGAACGGGGTTAAAGATCCTGCCAGTAGCGCGGGATGAACAGGACCAGAACGGTGAGGAACTCAAGCCGCCCGACGATCATGCCAAAGCTCATCAGCCATTTGGCACTGGTGGAAATACTGGCGAAATTACCGCTCGGGCCGATGGCGTCCCCCATGCCGGGGCCGACATTTGCGATGGCGGTTGCGGCGGCACTCAGGGCCTCAAGCGGATAGAGACCGGCAAAGCCGAGGGCAATGGCGAGGAAAGCCAGAAAAAATATAAAGACGCAAAAGAATATCAGAACAGAGACCACAATATCATTGGTTAATATCCGGCCATTATAGCGGCTGGTGTAAACACTGTTGGGATATATCATCTTATGAAAAACGCTGAGCAATGCCTGCCATAATACCGCGAAACGAAAAACCTTTATCCCGCCTGCGGTTGATCCGGTGGAGCCGCCAACCACGGTAAGGATTAGAAAAATTGTCGCAACAGCAGGCCCGAGCGTGGTATAGTCAATGGTGACAAAACCTGTTGTGGTAACGATGGATATTACTGAAAAAATTGCCGATCTGAAGGCGGACAGGAAGTTCAGGTCAGGATGTTTCCACAGGGGGATCATAATAACAAGCGAGGTAAGGACCAGAAAAATTGCCAGTGCGCGGGTCTGGGCATCGGAAAAAAGCGGTTTCAGGGACCCCTTCAGGCAGCGCATATAGGCGACGAAGGGGGTCGCACCGGCAAACATGAACAGGATAACCGCCCATTCGATACCACTGCTGTGGAAATATTTTATCGACTGGTCATGGGTTGAAAATCCACCGGTCGAGACAGTTGCCAGCGCATGGCAGATCGCATCAAACAGACTCATGCCCATCACATAATAGGTCAAAATGCAGGACACGGTTATGAAGGTATAAATAATCAGAATGCTTTTGATCAATTCAACGGTACGGGGATATAATTTCTCTGACTTGTCCGATGATTCCGTCTGGAAAAGTGCCATGCCGCCGACCTGAAGAACCGGCAGAATCCAGATACCCAGAACGATAATCCCGACCCCGCCAACCCATTGCAGCATGGCGCGCCACAACAGAATCCCCATGGGCATCTGGTCCAGACCACTCAGAACGGTTGATCCCGTGGTTGTCAGTCCCGAGGCCGCCTCGAAAACCGCATCGGCGAAACTGGCGGGCGGGATTGCCATATAGATCGGCAGGGCAGCGGCCAGCGGCATGGCCATCCAGGCAACGGTCGTGATAAGATAGATCATTTTTCGGCTGGGCAGATGATCTTCATATCCTCTGAAGCTGAGGAATAATATGCCGCCGATCGTGCTGGTAAAGAAAGCGGCGCTGGTAAATATGCGATATTCCGGCGACCCCGACAGATAATCGACTGCGGCGGGAATTAATTCCAGAGCAGATACAAAAAAAAATATATTGCCAACTATTGAAGCAACAACATTTCTATTTATCATACAGCAACATCCGGGATATGTTTTTCACCACCACATTACTATCTGTTCAGATTAATGCAACCGGTAACAGGTCCAGGGCTATGAAAAACAAAAAAAAGCCGGTTGGTTGAACCCCGGCTTTTCCAATTCAAATATATGCAATCTTACAGGCGTCCCTGATCAACATAGACGATGGCCTTGCCATATGCCGTCGGGTCATCAACATCAAGCCACAGGCGGCCTTCTATGTCAAAGGTGCGGGCCATGTCCCGGCTGCCCAGAACATTTATCGCCCCGCTAATGCTGTCGTCACCTTCCGCTATGCTTTGTTCCAGCGCCTCAAACATCACATCATGGCAATAGAATATCCCGGTATCAAAGGCGTTATAATCGCGGATCACCTTGCCGATATTTTCAATATGGGTCCGGGTACAGTTGACCCGGGTGACATCATCAAGGTCAACCACCGGATTTTCAATGTTATAGTCAACGCACAAGGTGATTGTATCCGTGTCATGATCAGCCGCCAGAAGGGCGCGGATGATTTCCGGATCAAACAGATGATCACACATGGTCAGAACAAATGGCCCTTTGATTACGTTCCGGGCTTTGAGAACTGAAATACCGTTGGGGCGTTCCCAATCCTCATTGACAATATGGGTAATCGCGATATTTTCCCGTTCAGCCAGCGTATCGAGAAACGCCCGTACCTTGGTCCCCCGATAGCCGGTCACAACGTAAAATTCGTCAATGCCTCCGGCCCGGAGATTTTTTATCACCCGTTCAATGATCGGCACACCATTCAGCTCGATCAGCGGTTTGATTTCCCCCTTCTCGTGCATTCTGGTGCCCTGACCGGCAGCGGCAATCAGACATTTCATCAGGACATACCCTTATTCCGCTGCATTCAGTGCATTAACACGGCTTGAAATAAACTCTTCGGTCATTTCATAGGCCTCGTCATCGGTATATTGTACCGGAGGATGCTTGCAGAAATAAGCCGATGCCCCTTCGAGAATGCCGCCCTCGCCATTGAGCAGGGCAAGCTTGCAACAGCGGATCATGTCGATGGCAACGCCAGCAGAGTTCGGGCTGTCTTCCACGCTCAGACGCAGTTCGATATTCATCGGAACCCCGCCGAACAGATCACCTTCCATCCGCAGGAAGCAGAGCTTGTTGTCATTCTGCCATGGAACATAGTCGGACGGGCCGATATGGATATTGTCCGGTGACAGCCGGGTACCGGCGACGGACTGAACCGCTTCTGTCTTGGAAATTCTCTTTGATTCCAGCCGGTCCTGGCTTTTCATGTTGAGAAAGTCCGTATTGCCGCCGGTATTGAGCTGATAGGTCCGTTCCAGAACAACGCCGCGCTTGGCGAACAGGTCGGTCAATATCCGGTGAGTGATGGTCGCGCCGAGCTGTGCCTTGATATCATCGCCGACAATCGGCAGGTTGCGGGCCTTGAATTTTGCCGCCCATTCCGGGTTGGAGGCAATGAAGACCGGCATATTATTGATGAAGGCAATCCCGGCCTCAAGCGCACATTCGGCATAGAATTTTGAGGCCTGCTCTGATCCGACCGGCATATAATTGGTGAGGATTTCAGCCCCGCTTTCCTTCAGTTCGCGGACAATGTCTTCCTTGGTGGCCGACGGTGTACCGTCAAGCAGGAAGGTACGGTCTTCATCATAATTGGCCATATGTTCGGACACGCCGTCAAGGATGTTGCCCATTTTAACGATAGTGCCGCTCTTTGGCAGATTACCATTAAAGACGGTGGTGCAATTCGGTTTGGCAAAGATCGCATCATTGACGTCCTTGCCGACCTTGCGGGCATCGACATCAAAGGCCGCGACAACATCAATATCACAGGGACGATAGCCGCCGACTTCCCAATGCATCAGGCCGGGGACCACTTTGGAATCACCGACTTTTTCCGGGGTATAAAAGTAAATACCCTGAATCAGGGAACTCGCACAATTTCCGATACCGGCAATGGCTATTTTAATTTTTGACATATTCTTAAACCTTATTCCTGTTTTTACATCTATTAAAAATCAAGCCTGTCAGGCAGGCAAAAAAGGGAGAACATATGTTCCCCTCCCGTAAGTTACAAATTTATGACACAGCTATATCATAAAAATTTAGCAGAACAAGCGTTTAACAGTTACATATGTCTGTACCCGCCTTTTCACGGCGCGGACTATCCCTGCCAATTCTGGCCAAAATATGGCCATTTTCTGTTCAATATTTACCTTGGAACCGTCTCTTTTTTACGCTATAGCTTTGCCGGTTATGAATAACGGAGAGCTTCGGCATGGCTGACCCCATTACGGAAATTATAAAAAAGATTACCAAACCCGCAGTATCAGTGATCGTATCAGTGATCGTATCAGTGATCGTATCAATGGCACTGGTTCTGTTTATTACCGCCTGTTCTGACAAGGAACAGAAAACCCGAGACAAGGAACAAAAAGTGTCATCTGAAAATAAAGTCCATACCACTGAAAGCGGCCTGAAGTACGAAATCCTCAGAGAAGGAACCGGCAGCAGTCCGACCGCTGACGACAGCGTTACCGTCAATTATGAAGGCAGACTGATGGACGGCACCAAATTTGACAGTTCCTATGACCGTGGCGAACCGATTACCTTTCCGCTCAACCGGGTAATCAAGGGCTGGACAGAAGGACTGCAGCTGATGAAAGAGGGGGCCAAATATAAATTCACCATCCCGTCCAAACTGGCTTACGGGGAACAGGGCGGCGGGCCAATTCCGCCAAATGCCGATTTGATTTTCACGGTTGAACTGTTGAAAGTGAATGTGGATGAGGGCAAGGCGTTTCTGGAAAAAAACCGCACCAAACCCGGCGTCAAGACCACAGCCAGCGGGTTGCAGTATAAAGTCCTGCTGGAAGGCACAGGTAAAAGCCCGAAGGCCACAGACCGGGTTACGGTTAATTACGAGGGTACCTTGATTGACGGCACCAAATTCGACAGCTCTTACGATCGCGGAGAGCCGATTGATTTTGGCCTTAATCAGGTCATCCGTGGCTGGACAGAAGGGCTGCAGCTGATGAAGGAGGGGGCCAAGTATAAATTCTTCATCCCCTCAGACCTCGCCTATGGCCCACAGGGGTCACCCGGGGCCATTCCGCCCAATGCGACCCTGATTTTCACGGTTGAACTGATCCGGGTCAATTGATATATGATGCGGTCCATGTTGATCATGGCAGCGATTAGCGGTTTCCTGGCGGTCCTGCTTGGTGCGGCAGGAACCCATATTCTGGCACCTCATATGACGGACAGGGGCTTGCAGCTTTATCAGACCGCCAGCTTATATCACCTCATCCACAGTCTGGCGTTGCTGGGCTGTGGCTTGCTCGCCCCCTATGCGGCTCCCTCGCCCGGGGCCGTAATATTATTAAAGCTTTCCGCAGCGGCCTTTATGGCCGGGATCATTTTATTCAGCGGCATTCTTTACATCATTGCCCTGTTTCCCGGCGCGGGACTCCATATTCTGATCCCCTTTGGCGGGGTATCATTTATGGCCGGGTGGCTGTTGCTGGCAGGGGTTGCCATCAGCAAAAAGCAAACCGGCCCCCGATCGTGATCAGGGGCCGGTTTATATCGGTTTTTACAGGTTATAGCGCAGATTAAGCCCGAACCAGCGCGGATTGCGGAAGGCTATTTCGTTACAGCCGCACAGGGTCGCAAGGTCAAAGCCCTGGGTCCCGGCCTTGACATTGGTCAGGTTGCGGATGCGAATCGCGACTTCCCAATGTCCCTCATCGCTTTTCCAGCTGATATGGGAATTGGCCATGAAATAGCTGTCGAATTTATCCGCATCAAAGTCGCGCAGATTATAGAAATAATCGCCTGACCATTCGCCGTCGGCCTCAACCGTCATCATGCCGCCGAATGCCGGCCATTGATAGCTGACCATACCGTTAAGCTGATATTTCGGGGTATAGTTCGGGCGGGAATTGCGACTGATTGGTCCACCGGCCCGCAAAGGCACATCCTTGACAACCGCATCAATCCAGGCCCCCGACAGCCGGATATCCAGGCCATCAATGGGGGAGACGGTGAAATCTGCATCTGCCCCGTAATAGCGGGCATCGGCATTGACCACGACGCCCGATACGCCGGTAAACAGAAAGGCCTGATAATCTTTATAGTCATAGTAAAAGCCGTTGACATTGAAACGGGCGAGGCCATCCATCAAGGTTGATTTTACGCCCGCCTCATAACTGTAAAGAACTTCCGCCTTGTAGGGAATAAAATTGCCTGCCACCGGAATGCCACCGGCAAGCTGGGAATTGAAACTGCCCGCCTTGACCCCGCGCTTGACCGACGCATACATCATCACATCCTCATTGGGCTTATATTCAACCCGGGCGACTCCGGCCCACAGGGTGTTGCTGGTCTTTGCCGTGAAGGGAGTCGGGACACCATTGACAAAAAGCGGCCCTATGACAAGAGGCGTCCCCTGGTCTATCTTGAGAGAATCCTGGGTAAAATAGAGGGCCTGCTGGAAGAAATCATCCTTCTTTTCCTGAATGATGCGACCGCCGAGGATGAAGTCGATCTTTTCACTGACGTCATATTGAACATGGGCAAAGGCCGAATAGGAATTGGTGATCATATGGGTATTGGTTGCCAGATCAAAAGGCGACCCCGGCACCACGCCATTGATCGGAAATTTAAGGCCATTATCTGCTCTGTTGTTGATATGAAGATAATATAGTCCCGTTACCCAGGTCATCTGGTCGGTCGTGCCGGCAAGCCGCACTTCCTGGGTAAAGCTTGTGGCGTCAACCCCGGCAAAATTGGCCGACTGGTTAACCGGGGCCGAATCAACATCAATGAACAGCAATTTGGTAAAGGATTTGAAGTCACTGATCGAGGTCAGGGTGACATCCTCGTTAATGTCCCAGTCAACCCGGCCATTCACCCCCCAGGTATCGGTCCGGTTGGAATTACTGAAGGCAAAGTCACCGGAAAAGCTGAAAGCCTTGCCATCCGGGTCGCGATAGCCGAAAAAGTCCCCGCCGGGAGCAAAGCGGCCCATCAATTCCCCCGCGCCGCCAAAGGTGCCGTCATTGTTAAGGTCGGTGCCAAGATCGACTCCGCCCGGGCCGATGGTTGCCCGGCTTTCGGTAAGGCTGACATCCTGAACATTGGTCAGTTCCAGACTGCCATTGACATCACTGAAAATCCCGATGGTCGGTTTTGACTGATAGGGTCCGGTGGCCAGTCTGCTGCGGGCCGCATTGGCTTCGAGCCGGAAGGTCAGCTCACTGGTCGGGGTATAAACCAGAATTCCGCGCCCGGCCAGAGTATTGTCGGTCCCGAGATTGGCCCCGGCCCCCGGCCCGGGAGAACCGCCAACAGCATTGTCAGGATAATTATTTTTCAGATAACCGCCATGCTGGCTGAAGCTGAAGGCGGCGCGGGCGGCGAGATTTTCGCTCAATGGTCCGCCAAGGGCGCCCTGTAGCTGACCGCCATTGGCATGGGCGGGGGAATCAAAAACGCCGTAGGTGGTATCAATATAGCCTTCAACCTCGTCAAAGGACGGTTGATTGCTGACATAATGAACCAGTCCGCCGGTGGCGTTGCGGCCAAACAGCGTGCCCTGCGGACCTTTGAGGATTTCAACCCGCTGAAGGTCAAAGGTGGCAAAGGTCTGGCCCTGGGCAATGGCGATATAGCCATCGTCGAGATAAACCGCAGTCGGGGCCTCGACACTGTCGTTAAAGTCATTCTGAACCACACCACGGATCGCGAACTGGGTATTTTGTCCGGCGATATTACCGGAAATATGCACTCCCGGGGTCATGCTGGCAATATCAATACTTTCAACCACGCCGTAAGAGCGCATCTGTTCGCCGGAAAAGGCGGTGACGGCAATACCGACATCCTGCAAATTCTGTTCACGCTTCTGGGCGGTGATGACAATTTCCTCAAGCGCCCGGCCCCCGGCCTCGGCTGATCCGCTTTTGTCGTCTTCAGCGGCAGGGGCCTTGTCCGCCGCAATATTCTTTTCTGTCTGGCTGTCTGCGGCATGACTCCAGCCCGGAACAGCAGCCAGCATGATAATAGCCGACACGGATGTCAGTAAATTGCGCGACTTGAGACCGTCAAAAATTATAAAATTTGGGTGTTTCATGGTGTATTTTCTCCCTGGGTTTATTAATGTTATATGTAATATTATATGTAATTTAATAGACATATTACTATAAATAATTTTATTTGCAAGAGAAATTGAGACACAGAAAGGCCGACTCCCGATCATCCGGGGCCGGCCTGTTGAAACTGTCTGAAAAATCTGTCTGGTAAAACAGGATTACAGCTGGTCGAGCATATATTCCGCGCTTGAGACATGGAATTCGCCCGGACCTTCGATATTCAGGGATGTAACGGTGCCATCCTCGACAATCATGGAAAAACGCTGGCCGCGCAGACCCATACCAAAAGCTGTGCCGTCCATTTCGAGGCCAAGTGCCTTGACAAAGTCACCATTGCCATCAGCGAGCATACTGACCTTGCCATCCGCATTCTGTGCCTTGCCCCAGGCCCCCATGACAAAGGCGTCATTGACCGCCATACAGACAATCTCGTCAACGCCCTTTGCGGCAAAAGCATCGGCATTTGCAATGAATCCCGGCAGATGTTTTGCCGAGCAGGTCGGGGTAAAGGCCCCCGGTACCGAGAACAGGGCTACTTTTCGTCCGCCAAATATTTCGGCTGTTGTCCGGGGTTTCGGACCGTTTTCTGTCATTTCAACCAGAGTTGCTTCCGGTAATTTATCACCTGTGGCTATGGTCATATTCTATCCTTTTTTGTGGGTTTCAATCGGGTCGCATAAAGTAATATAAAAGAAATCACGAAGGGTACAAGTCTTTCCAGTATATCGCCGACAGAATTCGGCTGAAGATAAAACAGGATGGTCAATGTCAGGGCAATCATCATCGCCGGCATGATTATTTTCGGATTGAGCCGCACCCCGGCGAGCCTCAGCACTACCACCGGCCCGAAAGATGACCCCAGCGCCCCCCAGGCGAACAGCACCCGGGAGAAAATGTCGGACGGCAGGAAAATCGCCACCATAATTGACAGCAGACATAACAGGCTGATCACCAGCCGCGATACCCACAACCGGCTTTCGCCCGCGTCCGGCTCGCCCATAATATCATGGGCAATGGCCGAGGCACTGACCAGAAGCTGACTGTCCGCCGTTGACATGATGGCGCTCAATACCGCCGCCAGCAATACCGCCCCGAGGATGGTCGGGGCCAGATCATCGGTCAGGATGAAAAACAGCTTCTCAGGGTCGGCCAGTGGTCCCTCTACCAGTATTTTACCGCATAACCCGAGGAGGACCATATTCCCCAGAACAATGATAAACCAGAATATCGCCAGATTGCGGGCGGTTTTGACCGAGGCAGCGTCACGGATCGACATGAAACGGGTCAATAGATGGGGCTGGCCAAAGGTGCCAAGACCCATGGCCAGTATGCCAAGGATAAATCCGGCAGCCATCAGCCCGGCATTGGCGCCCGTCAGGGAGAGCTGACTGGCGGTGGAGACCTGTTGCAATCCTGAAAAAAACGCCGAAATTCCGCCAATTTTCATGACGGCCATGACAGGCAGAATAATCGCTGCGAGCAGCATCAACATGCCCTGCAGGGTATCTGTTACACTCACCGCCCAGAATCCGCCAAGCAGGGTATAGATCAGGACAATAGTGCCGCCGAGGATGATGCTGGAAGATACCGGCATATCAAAGGTCGTGGCAAAGGCCTTGCCCGCCCCCATAAACTGGGTCGCGACATAGAAGACAAAACAGAATGTCACGACACCGGCGGCAAAAATTCTGATATTTCTGCGGGTTTTCTCCGACCCTTCCAGCGCCAGCAGGTCCGTCACCGTCACCAGATTTTTCTCTGCCGAGATTTTCTGCAGGCGCGGGGCGAGCCATATCCATGACGCGCCATGCCCCCAGATCAGCCCGAGAAAAATCCAGATGACCGAAATCCCCATGGTATAGGCCGCCGCGCTCAGGCTCAATATCGTCCAGGCAGAGGCCGAACTCGCCGCATAGCTTATTGAGGCGACAAATGGCCCGAGCGTCCGCCCGCCGATAAAAAAATCCGCGTTGCTGCGGGTGCGTTTCTGTGCCCACAGGCCGATGAGAATCAGGGAGATCTGATAGGTGACCAGAACGGTCAACATGATGTTTTCTTTTGACATGAAAGCCTGACTTGCCCGTTGATTTTATATTCTCTTGTGTATTTTTACATCAGTTTATATCATAATTGTCCGGATCAGAATTAAATACTTGAATATTCTGTTATTGTATGAATAATTCAAACGTTGGTTTGATTCAGGCATATACCGTCTGTTTGAATGGGTAGAATAACTATAATTTACGGGAGAAACACATGAAAAGATATATCACAGCCTCATCAGTCATCGCCCTTTCTGTGGCCGCATCGGTCCAGAGCTTCGCCGCCTTTGCGGCAGAGGGTGACGATTTCATCATCGAGGATATTGTCGTCACGGCACAGAAAAGATCCGAACGGATGCAGGATGTGCCGATTTCCATGTCGGCGGTTTCTGCGACCCAGCTTGACCAGACCGGGGTGCGTGACCTGAAATCCGTTGCCGAATATATCCCGAACCTGCAAATCAGCCAGTCCAATGACTTTCGCTCAACCGTGACCATTCGCGGTGTTGGCGCCCAGAGCCGTAATATCGGCTTTGATGCCCGGGTCGGGGTTTATGTTGACGGGGTCTATATGGGCCAGTCACCATCGCTTAATCAGGAGCTGCTTGATCTGGAACGGATTGAAGTGCTGCGCGGACCGCAGGGCACATTATTCGGCAAGAATACCGTGGCCGGGGCCATCAGTCTGGTGACCAAGAAACCTGATGAGGAACTGGCGGGGCAGGTCAGCGCCGATGTTGGCAATCTTAAATTCACCGAATTTAAAGGCCGGATAAATATTCCGATCTCCGACAAGGTTTTCACCAAATTCGCTATTTCAAGAAGAGACCGTGACGGCTATGTCAAGAACACCGTAACCGGCAATGATCTGATGGGGGTCGGGGTGACTTCCTATCAGGCCCAGTTGCGTATTCTCGCCAGTGACCAGCTTGAAATCAATGCCTCCTTTGACGGGCTGAACAGCAGATCACTTATTCTGGTCGGCAAACCACTGACCGATACTTTTGCCCTGTTTGCCCTGCCGGGTGATCCCAACGCCCGGACAGTGGCCTTTAATAAAGACCCGGATGACAAGCGGGATGTTTATGGTGGTCATGTCGATGTCAATTATGAAACAGACAGCGGCTTTACCTTTAAATCCATTTCAGCCTACCGCGATACCAAGGCGGATTATACCAATCAGACCGACTATTCCACGCTGGATATTGTGACGATCAGATTTGCCGACAGATACAAACAGTTTACCCAGGAATTCCAGCTCATATCGCCAAGCGATCAGCGGCTGACCTATATGGCCGGTCTGTATTATTATGACCAAAGCGCCACGACCCAGCGGGATGCCTTCAACGGGAAAGATTTTCTCACCGGGTATTTCGGGGTTTTCGGGGTACCGGGTCCGGCGCAGGAAAGCGTACGCCAGGCCTTGGGATTCGGGGTTCCGGGCGTGGATAAAACCACCAATTTCGGTGACGTAAAAACCAAAAGCTACGCCGGTTATCTCAATGGCAGCTTTGAAGCAACAGACAAAATTAAAATCGGCTTCGGCTTGCGCTATTCTGTTGAGGACAAGAATGTCGTCTGGACACTGGATGGCCGGGCATCCGGGCGGCCGCTGACTGTTCCGGCTTCACTGGCAGGTCTGCCTGATCTGGTAAATCCCGGCAATGCAGGCAACACGATCGGCACAGATATTACGGCTGATTCAATTGCCGCAATTAATTTCTTTTCACCGGCTGCGGCCGCTCAGCTGGCACCGTTTGTTCAGCTCAACGGCCTTGCTTTCAATATTGG
>JALUWZ010000094.1 GCA_027019205.1 Emcibacter sp. | reverse complement strand
CGAATCAGCCGGGGCGCTGGCCTCGAAAGTGGCCGCCTTTCCCGCCGTGCGCCGGCAACTGCTTGATTTTCAGCGCGATTTTGCCCGGAATCCGCCCGGCGGGCTGGCCGGTGCCATATTGGATGGCCGTGATATCGGCACCGTCGTCTGCCCGGAGGCACAGGTCAAACTATTCATTACCGCATCGGTTGAAACCCGCGCAAAACGGCGGTTTCTGGAGCAGTTTGGCACCGATGGCAGTCCCGAAGAATATACCAAAATCCTTGCCGAGCTGACCCTGCGGGACGAACGTGACCGGAATCGCAGCATATCCCCCCTGAAAATCGCTGAAAACGCCTGCTTGCTTGATACAACAAATTCGGATATAGAAGCCGTGTTTGAAAAGGCGTTAAAGCTTGTTTCGGACAGAATAAACATCCGCTGACCCTCGCAAGGCTTGCAAGGGGCGGTGGCTGTTTGTTTAATTTTACCTGTTTTGTTTAACCGCAAGACCGCCGGAGACAACCGGCTGGCCTGAAAAATGATATATATTGAAAGAGAAATTATTACATGACACCAGAAACCCAAACCCCAACCACCGATGATTTTGCCGCCATGCTCGACGAAGTCTTTGGTGCAGACGAAAGATTTGACGGCAAGGTCGTTACCGGAACCATCATTGCCCTTGACAAGGAAGCCGCCACCATCGACATCGGCCTGAAAGCAGAAGGCCGGGTCCCGTTGAAAGAATTTGCCACCCCCGGGCAGGATGCCGAACTTGCTGTCGGCGACAAGGTCGATATTTTTGTTGACCGCATCGAAAACGCTACCGGGGAAGCCATCCTCTCCAGAGAAAAAGCCCGCAGGGAAGAATCCTGGACCGTGCTGGAAAAATCATACGAAGCTGAAGAACGGGTCGACGGCGTGATCTTTGGCCGGGTAAAAGGCGGCTTTACGGTTGACCTGAATGGTGCCGTGGCCTTCCTGCCCGGCTCACAGGTTGACGTACGGCCAATTCGCGATGTTACCCCGCTGATGAATATCACCCAGCCCTTCCAGATTTTAAAAATGGACCGCAAAAGAGGCAATATCGTTGTTTCCCGCCGGGCTATCCTTGAAGAAACCCGGGCCGAACAGCGCGCCGAACTGATCACCACACTGGCCGATGGTCAGGTGGTCGAGGGGATCGTCAAAAATATTACCGATTACGGGGCCTTTGTTGACCTCGGCGGCATTGACGGTCTGCTCCATGTGACAGACATCTCGTGGAAGCGCATCAATCACCCAACCGAAGTATTGAATATCGGTGATACCATCAAGGTACAGATCATTCGTCTGAACCCGGAAACCCAACGTATTTCACTCGGCATGAAACAGCTTCTGGAAGATCCATGGGCAACCGTTGAACAGAAATTCCCGCTGGGTACCAAGCTCAAGGGCCGAATCACCAATATCACTGATTACGGGGCCTTTGTTGAACTTGAAGAAGGTATTGAGGGACTGGTCCATGTTTCGGAAATGAGCTGGGTCAAGAAGAATGTCCATCCGGGCAAGATTGTCTCAACCAGTCAGGAAGTCGAGGTTATGGTTCTGGAAATCGATCCGGAAAAACGCCGGATCAGCCTTGGCCTCAAACAATGCCTTGACAATCCCTGGGAATCTTTTGCCGATAAATTCCCGGTTGGCTCCGAAATCGAAGGGGAAATCAAGAATATCACCGAATTTGGCATGTTCATCGGTCTGGCCGACGGTGAAGTTGACGGCATGGTTCATCTGTCTGATCTGGACTGGAATAAATCCGGTGAAGAAGCCCTTGCCGAGTATAAAAAGGGCGACCGGACCAAGGCGGTTATCCTAGATATTGATGTTGACAAGGAACGGATTTCCCTTGGCATCAAACAGCTGAAATCTGATCCGATCGCCAGTGTCAAAGGTCTGAAAAAAGGCGGCACCGTTACCTGTACCGTCACCAAGGTTACCGAAAACGGTCTTGACGTCACCCTGGGTGAAGATGACCAGGTGATGGATGCCTTCATCCGCCGGTCCGACCTCAGCCGTGACCGGTCCGAGCAGCGCCCCGAACGTTTCTCTGTCGGTGACAAGGTTGATGCCATGGTCACCAGCTTTGACAGGAAAAACCGCAAAATCAGCCTCAGCATCAAGACCCTTGAAATTACCGAGGAAAAAGAAGCCGTCAAACAATATGGCTCTTCTGACAGCGGGGCAAGCCTCGGTGATATTCTCGGGGCGGCTCTTGCGGCGAACAAGGATGAAAAATAAACTGTAATTTCCCGGATTCCTGATCCGGGGGATTCTCATCCCGAATTAAAGCCTTTTACACACCCGTCCGGTTTTCCGGGCGGGTTTTTTGTATCAAAATGTGTCATATTTATAATTTTACCGCCAATAATCGCAAAATATGCCTTTTTTTTAGGGACTTAACCTTGACGGCACAAAAACTCTCTGGCACCCTGTATCCATATAACGCACCGGCAATATGGAATTAAGGGAAAAAGTGATGATAAAGTCAGAGTTGATTGCACGTCTGGTTGAGGCCAACCCCCATCTTTATCAACGGGACGTCGAAAGAATCGTCAACACTATCTTTGAGGAAATCACCAATACCCTTGCCGACGGGAATCGGGTTGAACTCAGAGGATTCGGCGCCTTTTCAGTAAAGCACCGGCCAAAACGCATCGGACGCAACCCGCGCACCGGGGAAAAGGTAAGTGTCCCGGAAAAATACGTCCCCTATTTCAAAACCGGCAAGGACCTCAGGGAACGGCTTAACGGGAAATAGGCAATTCACTCCCTTCAGACAAGGGCAGGATTCGAAACTTATGCGATTTATTTATCTCGCGGCCTTTGTTGTCTTCACGGTATTTTGTGTGATCGTGGCCGTCTCGAACCGGGCCGTGGTGGCCTTCAGCCTTGACCCCTTACCGGTCATTCTGGATATGCCGCTCTATCTGGTATTTTTCACGGGCATCTTCATTGGACTTGGGGCCGGGGCCATGGTAGTCATGACAAAAACCATCAGACAGGCTCGCCATAACAGCAGGCAGGCCAGAAAAACCCGTGATCTGGAAAAGCGGCTGAAAGACCTTGCCGCGAATGGCGGAAATGACACCCCGCAGGAATGAGAATAACCAGATGAGTAATTCACCTTCATCACAGCGTCTGATATGTGCGCTGGATACCACCAGTCCGGATATGGCTTTGACATTGGCGGAAAAGCTCGGGCCTTCTGTTGGCGCTCTCAAGCTTGGTCTGGAATTTTTTGGTGCCTGTGGCCCGGATGGTTTTGCCCGGGTTACACAGGCCGGTCTGCCAATATTTCTTGACCTGAAACTGCATGATATCCCCAACACCGTGGCACAGGCCGTCCATGCCCTGATGCCGCTGAAGCCCTCTATCATGACCGTCCATAGCGCCGGTGGCCCGGCCATGATGAGTGCCGCCGCCGAGGCTGCGACCGAAGCCGCCCGGACCGTTGGCTGCCCAAGGCCGCTGATGGTCGGGGTCACCATCCTGACCAGTCTGGACGAAGATGACCTCAGGGCAGTCGGGCTGTCAACTCCGGTCACCGAACAGGTGGTGCGTATGGCCCGGCTCGCCCGGCAAAGCGGCCTTGATGGTGTGGTCTGTTCCCCGTTCGAAATTGCCGCAATCCGCATGGCCTGCGGCCCGGATTTCACGCTGGTGGTGCCGGGTATCCGGCCTGCGGGCAGTGCGACCCATGATCAGAAACGGATCATGACCCCGGCGCAGGCCATTGCCCTCGGGGCGGATTATCTGGTGATCGGACGTGCGATTACCGGGGCGTCTGATCCGGGCCGGGCTGCGCGGGATATTGCGGCGGAAATGACCGGCTTATGACGACCATAAAAGCCAAAATATGCGGGCTGACCAGCCGGGAGGCCGTTCTGGCCGCCTGTGACGCCGGGGCGGCTTATACCGGCTTTGTCTTTTATCCGAAATCGCCGCGCCATATCACCGCTGACAGGGCTGCGGAACTGGCCGGACTTGTTGCCGAACCGGTCCGCAAGGTCGGGGTATTTGTCGACCCGGATGATGACGGCCTTGATGCTGTCCTGTCCCGGGTACCGCTTGACTTTATTCAGCTTCACGGGGCGGAAAGCCCGGCGCGGGTACAGGACATCAGAAGCCGTTTCAAGCGCCCGGTGATCAAGGCCATCGCAATATCCGGCCCCGATGACATAACCCGCGCCCATGACTATGAGACCATGGCGGATATGTTGCTTTTTGATGCGAAGGCCCCGCACGCCCTGAAAGATGCCCTGCCCGGCGGCAACGGATTAAGCTTTGACTGGCGGCTGATAAATGCTACAGACTGGACGCTGCCATGGCTGCTGTCCGGCGGACTGAATACGGATAATATTCTACAGGCCATTGCGGCAACCGGGGCAAAATTTATTGATGTCTCTAGTGGCGTTGAAAGCCGCCCCGGGCAAAAGGACAGCGCAAAAATCACAGCCTTTATGAGGTGCCTGACATGACTAAAAATACCTATCGGGACGGTCCGGATGATGAGGGCCGCTTTGGCATTTTCGGCGGACGCTTTGTCTCGGAAACCCTGATGCCGCTGATCCTTGACCTGGAAAAAGCCTGGCAGCAATCCAGAAGCGACCCGGCCTTTGGCGCGGAATTTGATGCGCTGCTGAAAGATTTTGTCGGCAGGCCGAGTCCGCTCTATTTCGCCGAACGGCTGACCAGCCATCTCGGCGGGGCCAAAATCTATTTCAAGCGCGAGGAGCTTAACCATACCGGCGCCCATAAAATAAATAACTGTATCGGCCAGATTCTGCTGGCCCGGCGCATGGGCAAGACCCGCATCATCGCCGAAACCGGGGCCGGACAGCACGGGGTCGCCACTGCCACGGTCTGTGCGCGCTTTGGCATGAAATGCGTGGTCTATATGGGGGAAAAAGATATTGAGCGGCAAAAACCCAATGTGTTCCGCATGAAACTGCTCGGGGCCGAGGTCCGGCCCGTCACCTGCGGGTCCCAAAGTCTGAAGGATGCCATGAATGAGGCCATGCGCGACTGGGTGGCCCATGTGGAGGATACTTTCTATATCATCGGCACCGCCGCCGGACCGCACCCCTATCCCGAACTGGTGCGGGATTTTCAATCGGTGATCGGCACCGAGACCCGCCAGCAGATTCTGGAAAAGGAAGGCCGTTTGCCGGACAGTCTGGTGGCCTGTGTCGGCGGCGGCTCCAACGCCATTGGCCTGTTTCATCCCTTTCTCGATGATGATACTGATATATACGGGGTCGAGGCGGCGGGCCATGGCCTTGACACCGACAAACATGCCGCCTCGCTGACCGGCGGCAGGCCGGGGGTCCTGCATGGCAACCGGACGTATCTTTTGATGGATAAGGACGGACAGATTGAGGAAGCCCATTCGATTTCCGCCGGGCTTGATTATCCGGGGATCGGGCCGGAACATAGCTGGCTCCATGACGTAAAACGGGTTAAATATGTTGCCATTACCGACCGGGAAGCGCTTGCCGCCTTTCAGCTCTGCAGCGAATATGAGGGCATCATTCCGGCGCTGGAAAGCGCCCATGCCATCGCTTACGTGATCAAGCTCGCCCCGACCCTGGCCAAAGATCATATCATGGTGATGAATTTAAGCGGACGCGGTGACAAGGATATTTTCACTGTGGCATCCGCCCTCGGCACGGAGATTTAACATGGCGCTGGATCGTATAGAGCAGAAATTTGCCGCCTTGAAGGAGGAAGGCCGCGCCGCCCTCGTTACCTTTACCACTGCCGGGGACCCGGATTATGATACGGCCCTTGGCATCTTGCGCGGCCTGCCGGCAGCGGGGGCGGATATTATCGAACTCGGCATGCCCTTTTCGGACCCGATGGCCGACGGCCCGGCGATACAGGCGGCCAGCATCCGGGCGCTCAGGGGCGGCATGACGGTCCGCAGGACTCTGCAGATGGTGCGCGACTTCCGCACGCAGGACCAGACCACCCCGATCATCCTGATGGGCTATTATAATCCGCTCTATATTTACGGGGTGGATGACTTTCTCGCCGATGCGCTGGAGGCCGGGGTTGACGGGCTGATCATTGTTGATTTGCCGCCGGAAGAGGATAATGAGCTGGCCCTGCCCGCCAAAGAGGTCGGGATGGGTTGCATCCATCTTGCGACCCCGACCACCGATGAGGGACGGCTGAATCATATCCTGAAGAATGCCTCGGGCTTTCTCTATTATGTGTCGATCGCCGGTATCACGGGAACGGCTGAACCAGACCTCGGGCCGGTAAAAGCAGCTATTGACATGATCCGCCGTCAGACCGCCCTGCCGGTTGCGGTGGGCTTTGGCATCAAAAGCCCGGAAAATGTCCGGGCTTTCGCCGAAATAGCCGATGCGGTGGTCGTCGGCTCGGCAATTGTTAACATTATTGGCGATAATATAGATCAGGAAGGACTTGCAAATCCTGAGCTAGGGAGTAGAGTCCTTGACTTTGTTGCAACGCTTGGCCTTAGAGTGAACAAGATATGAACTGGATAACCAATTTTGTCCGTCCGAAAATCCGGGCGGTGCTGGACAAGAAAAAAGATACGCCGGATAACCTGTGGCATAAATGCTGCGGCTGCGGTCAACTGCTTTATCTGAAGGATTTTCTGGCGGTCCAGTCGGTCTGTCCCCATTGCGGTTTTCACGAACGGGTGGCGCCCAAAACCCGATTCGAACATCTGTTCAATGACGGCGACTACAGCCTGATAGACCTGCCCGCGCCAAAAGATGACCCGCTGAAATTCCGCGATCAGAAGAAATATACCGACCGTCTGAAAGCCGCCCGGTCAAAGGGCGATGTCAGGGACGCGATCTCGGTCGCTTATGGCCAGATGGGCGAAATCAACACCGTCATTGCGGTGCAGAATTTTATGTTTATGGGCGGGTCAATGGGCATGGCGGTCGGTGACGGTATCATCGCCGCAGCACAGCATGCGGTCGCCGAAAAATCACCCCTGGTGATCTTTACCGCCGCAGGCGGCGCACGGATGCAGGAAGGCATCCTGTCGCTGATGCAGATGCCGCGCACCACGGTTGCGGTCGAAATGGTCAAGGATGCCGGTCTGCCCTATATCGTTGTCCTGACCGACCCGACCACCGGCGGGGTGACGGCCTCTTTTGCCATGCTGGGCGATATTCAGATTGCCGAGCCGAACGCGCTGATCTGTTTCGCCGGCCCCCGGGTGATCAAGGACACGATCCGCGAGGAACTGCCCGAGGGATTCCAGCGTTCGGAATATCTGTTTGAACATGGCATGATTGACATGATTGTCCATCGCCACGACCTCAGGGCCAGACTTGTTCAACTGCTCGGCCTGTTGATGAAGCGTCCGAAAGCGGCCTGATGCCGCTGACCACAGACAAGGTGCTGGCGCGTCTTCAAAGGCTGCATCCGAAAAAAATCGACCTCAGCCTTCTACGCATGACGGACCTGCTGGCAAGGATGGGCCATCCCGAACGAAGGATGCCGCCGGTCATTCATGTGGCCGGCACCAATGGCAAAGGCTCGACAGTCGCTTGCCTCAGGGCGATACTGGAAGCTGCGGGCCTGCGGGTTCATGTCTATAGCTCACCCCATCTGGTGCGGTTTGCCGAACGTATTCGCCTCGCCGGAAGCCTGATTGACGAGGGGCATCTGCTGGAGTGTCTGCTTGACTGTGAAAAAATTAACGGCGACAGTCCGATCACCTATTTCGAGATCACCACCGCCATCGCCTTCCGGGCCTTTGCCCAATGCCCGGCGGATGTGCTGCTGCTCGAAGTCGGCCTCGGCGGCAGGCTTGATGCCACCAATGTCATAGACCGGCCCCTCAGCACCGTCATCACGCCAATCTCGGTTGACCATGAACAATTCCTCGGCAGCGATATCCATGGAATAGCCTTTGAAAAAGCCGGGATTGCCAAACCCGGCGTGCCGCTGGTCATCGCCCCCCAGTCCGCAGAAGTGAGCGATGTTCTGTGCGCCCATGCCCGCAAGGTTGGCGCGGTCCCCATTGACAATAATGACTGGTCGGTGCAGCCAACTGACAGTGGTTTTGACTATCGTGATGCCCGGGGGCGACTGTCCCTGCCCGCGCCCAATCTTGCCGGACCTCATCAGATCAACAATGCCGGACTGGCCATTGCCTGCCTGCGCCACCAGGACCATTTTACCATCACCGCCGATCATATCAGGCGCGGCGTGGGTTCTGTCATCTGGCCGGCCAGACTTCAGAATATAACCGACAGCCGTTACGGCGAAATATTGCCCGCTGGCAGCGCATTATGGCTTGACGGCGGGCATAATCCGGCGGCAGGACAAATTCTTGCCGATCATTTTGCTGTGGCTGATGTCCGTCCGCTCTATCTGATTTGTGGCATGATGGCGGGGAAAGATACGGGCGGTTTCCTCCGCCCCCTAAGCCCCCGTGTGACCCGGCTGTTTGGCGTGGATATTACCGGAGAGAGCAGTCATTCCGCTGCCGAAATGACCAGACTGGCAGGACAGGCGGATATTGCGGCACAGAGCAGCCCGTCCCCGGAACAGGCCCTCACCGATATAGCCGCGCTCAGCAGCGGCACTGCGGTTCGGGTGCTGATTTGCGGGTCGTTATATCTTGCCGGTCATGTGCTGGCAGAAAACGGGATCAGCTGTTATCGCTGATCCAGCTTTCGAGGTCTGATTTTGAACAGCTGCCAACCTTCATCGCCGCGACTTCCCCGCCCTTGAACAGCAATAATGTCGGGATGCTGCGCACACCATAGCTGGTCGGGCTATTTGGATTTTCGTCAATATTAACCTTGGCAATGGTCAACGCGTCGCCCATTTCATCCGAAACCTGTTGCAGGACCGGGCCGAGCTGCTTGCAGGGACCGCACCATTCCGCCCAGAAATCAACCAGAACCGGTGTGTCGGCTTCCAGTATTTTGGCCTGAAATTCGCTGTCTGTGACTGAAATAATGCTCATTTTTAATTCCCTGTTGATAAAATCGTCACCCCAAATGTAGGAAGTCCCCCGCGACCCGTCAAGGGAAAGCCGTCAAGTAATTTTATTTTCAGAAGATAATAGCCTCCAGCATATCTGCCGGCAATTCCATCAGGCGGCTGACATCGGTCCATAGCAGCAGACAGCGCACCGCCCTATCCGGATAGACATCCGACAGCAATGCCCGATAGGCCGCCATCTGGCGCAGATAGAGCCGGGGAACCCTGCCCACCTCATCCGGCGGCGGGCGGTTGGTTTTATAGTCGATGATCAAAACCTCCCGCGCTGTCACCACCAGCCGGTCCACCTGCCCCGATACCGGGGTTTTGCCGACAAGGCCGACGATAGAGACCTCTGCCCGGCTCGCGGGGGAAAACAGGGCGGCAAAATCCGGGTCCGCCAGCAGGGCCGTCACCTGCCCGGTAATCTGCTCTATATCCGCAGGCAGCAGGTCATGGGCGCTCTGGCCGAGATAGTGCCGGGCAGCGGCCCGGCGCTCATGGTCCGGCAGGTCCGGCAATATTTCCAGCAGCCGGTGAATAAGCCGCCCGCGATTAAAACGTCTGCGGTCCCGGGCAATATCGGCCCCGGCCTGAAGCGGGCTTGACACCGCCGGCTCTTCCTCTGCGGGGCGCGAGGGGCTGAGAGGCCGGGCCGGAACCTGTTCCGCAGGCGGCATCATCTTTGCCCAGTCCGGCAGGGCGTCTGTCGGGGTGGCATGGCCCGTCCGCCCGTCCTTCTGCTCTGGCGGAATATCCTGCAGGCAGGTCAGCTGCAACAGATAGCCATCCCTGTCACCATCCCCGGTGATCACATTGTCAATAGTCTCCATCGTCCGCTGGATCAGATTATACCAGCAGGCGTCATCACGTTGTTTCCTGCCCTGCCAGCCAGTGATATAGAGCCGGTCCTCGGCCCGGGTAAGCGCAACATAAAGCAGCCGCAGATATTCCTGGTCCCGGGTCAGGGTGATCTTCTGCCGGGCCTCTGCACAGGGGCCAAGCTCATACTGTTTGTTCCCGGGCCAGAATAACAGCGCATCCTCCTCCACGGCCCCCCTCTTTGGCCCGGCCCATAACAGTCGCGAGCCTTTTTGGGGCATCCGGCAACTGTCCGGCAGGATGACGACCGGCGCCTGCAATCCCTTGGCGGCATGGACGGTCATGATTCTGACCTGATCCTGTCCCTGTTCCATATCGCGCTTTATTTCAACATCGTCGCGCTCTATCCAGCATAAAAATCCCTGCAGGGACGAGATATTGCCTCTCTCGTAATCCATGGCGAGCTGAAGAAATTCATCAATCGGGTCATTGGCTTCCTGTCCGAGCCGGGCCAGCAGCTTCTCCCGCCCCCCGAGCGGGCCAAGCAGGCGGCTGTAAAATTCGAACGGCGGTATATTATCGGCAAGGGCCGTCAATTCCATCAGGAAATCACCGGCCTTGCGGAATATATCCCCTTCCCCGGCCCGCGACAGAAGTGTCGGCCACAGGCTGCCCTTGCGGCCATGGGCAAGCTCGAACAACGCCGCCTCGCCAAAGCCGATGAAGGGGCTTTTCAGCATCACCGCGAGCGTCAGGTCATCATCAGGCATCAGGGCAAAATTACCGGCGGCAATCAGGTCCATGACCGCAATCTGCTCGCCCAGCAGCATTTTATCCTGCCCGGCCACCGGAATATTCCGCGCCTTCAAAGCCCGGATCATATAATGATCAAATATCGTCCGCCGCCGGACCAGAATCATAATATCCCCGGGGCTGATCGGCCGGGCGCGGGAGGGGAGCTGTTCCCGCCTGTCAATCCAGTCGGCAATCCGCTCGGCAATCCTGACGGCGAGCCGCATTTCCGGGCTGCGGGCGGGCTGCTGAATGACCGGTGGCGCCCAGTCATCGTCGGGGAGCGGCTCTGTATCCTCAACCACCGGCCATAGTTCCACCAGACCCGCCTCGCCGCTGCGCGACGGTCTGTGGATAATATCCTCCTCGCTGAAGGACAGGGCGATACGGCTTTCCCTTGTGGCAAAAACCCGGTCAACCAGATGCAGCACTGCCGCCGTTGAGCGGAAGGACAGGGCCAGATTGATATTATGGAAATGATGGCGCACCGCAGCCGTTTTCCGGTGAAAAAGCGACCGGTTATCAACAAATTCCTTCGGGTCGGCGCGCTGAAAGGAATAGATCGACTGTTTAACATCGCCGACGGCAAAAATGGTCCGGGTCTGGTCCGAGCGGCCCTCACCGACAAAAAACTCGCTGGCCAGGGCCTTGATCACCTGCCATTGTTCCGGGTTGGTATCCTGGGCTTCATCAATCAGGATATGATCAATACCGCCATCAAGCTTGTAAAGAATCCAGTCGGCAATCGATGCCGTGCCAATCAGGCCGGTGACCTTGAGGATAAGGTCATCATAATCCATCACCGCATGACGTTTCTTGCTGTCGCGGAAAACTGCCATCATCGCCGTGCCGAGGGTCAGCAGCGCCAGACTGTTATCCAGCAATGT
>JALUWZ010000093.1 GCA_027019205.1 Emcibacter sp. | reverse complement strand
CCGGGTTATACATAAAGAATACACCGCCCCGGTTGACGGCTATGAATCGTCGGACAAACTGGCCACCGCCGGCATGAGCATGTCGCTGGAGGCCGGAATTGCCCAGGATGCGCCGGTCATCCATGTCGACCTTGAAAACAACCCGGCCTTTTCCCGCAAATATGATCGTGCCTTTGCCAAAGAATCGCTGTTCATCATCCCGGACAAACCCCGGCTGGTTCAGGCTATCCATGATCAGCTGAAACAGGACGGCCTGTTTTTGCTGACTGATTATATCATTTCTGAAAAAGCCGACCGGGATAGTGAGACTTTCCGGAAATGGTGCGACCTTGAACCTTATGCGCCAAAGCCGGTAACCTCCGAGGCCATGCTCTCCTGTCTGGAAGATGCCGGATTTACGCTCAAGCTTGATGAAAATATTACAGATTTCTATCTTGGCCTGATTACTGATGCCAGAAAGCACGCCAAAAAAATAATTGCCGGGATGGAATCAGATGAGGTAAAGAATGTGACCATCCTGACCTATATGTATAATGAAGCCGTGTTCTGGGATACCAGAGCCAGACTGCTGCGGAATGGCGACCTCAAGGTGATCAAATATCTGTGCAGCAGACCCTGACCGGTAGCATCTTTCGCTATAAATCTTCACTCTCCCCCTTGACCATCCCGTCATAATCCCCCAAATGTGGGAAATATATTCATGAAAGGCAGTATCATATGGCTGAACAACAAAAAGGCTGGCGCGGCACCACCATTATCAGCGTTCGCAAGGGGGGCAAGGTGGTTATTGCCGGTGACGGACAGGTCTCGCTCGGCGATACGGTGATCAAGGCCAATGCCCGCAAGGTCCGTGCCCTGGGTGACGGCAGCGTTGTCGCCGGATTCGCCGGCTCCACCGCCGATGCCTTTGCCCTGTTCGAGAGGCTTGAGGGCAAGCTTGAACGTTATAACGGCCAATTGCTGCGCGCCTGCGTTGAAATGGCCAAGGACTGGCGCACCGACCGTTATCTCAGGCGGCTCGAAGCGATGATGATTGTCGTCGATAAGGAGGTCAGTCTGGTGCTGACTGGCAACGGCGATGTGCTGGAATCTGCTGATGGCATTCTCGCCATCGGCTCCGGCGGCAACTATGCCCTTGCCGCCGCCCGCGCCCTGCTCGATCAGGACCTTGACGCCGAACAGGTGGCGCGCAAGGCCATGAATATTGCCGCTGACATCTGTGTTTACACCAATAATACTCTGACTGTTGAAATACTGGACACCAAATGACCGCTTTATCCCCCCGTGAGATCGTCTCCGAACTTGACCGCTATATTATTGGTCAGAAACAGGCCAAGCGTGCCGTAGCCATTGCCCTGCGCAACCGCTGGCGCCGCCATCAGCTTGATGATGATATGAAGGATGAAGTCCTGCCGAAAAATATCCTGATGATCGGCCCGACCGGGGTTGGCAAGACCGAAATTTCACGTCGCCTTGCCAAGCTCGCCAACGCGCCCTTTGTCAAGGTAGAGGCGACCAAATTCACCGAGGTCGGCTATGTTGGCCGCGATGTTGAACAGATCATTCGCGATCTGGTGGAAATTGCCATCGGCCTTGTCAGGGAAAACAAACGCGGCGAAGTTGCCGCCCGGGCCGAACTCGGGGCCGAGGAACGTATCCTTGATGCGCTGGTCGGGGAAAGTGCTTCGTCCGAAACCCGGCAGAAATTCCGCAATATGCTGCGCGAAGGCCTGCTGGATGACAAGGAAGTTGACGTCGATGTGGCTGATAACAGCGGCGTCTCCATGCCGAGCTTTGAAATTCCCGGCATGCCCGGGGCCAGCATGGGCATGATCAACCTGAATGACATTATGGGCAAGGCCATGGGGCCGAAAACCGAAAAAAAGAAAATGACCGTGAAAGAGGCAGGCGAAGTGCTGCGCGCGGATGAGAGCGAAAAGCTGCTTGACGATGACAGCCTGATCAGGGAAGCCCTGACCACTGTCGAGCAGTCGGGCATTGTCTTC
>JALUWZ010000092.1 GCA_027019205.1 Emcibacter sp. | reverse complement strand
CGCCGATAAAGATTTTTTCCGGGGATGCCTTTTCCATCTGGTGAATGATGCCGGGTTCGGTGGCGATGATAAAGGTCTCCGCCTCACTCTCCAGCACGAATTTCAGAATTGACGAGGTCGAGCCGACATGGTCCGCATGGTCGAGTATATGGGACGGACATTCCGGATGGGCGACGACCGGGGCCAGCGGATGCCGGGTTTTCAGCCGGATCAGTTCTTTCTCGGAAAATTGTTCGTGGACAATGCAGGCGCCGGGCCACAGCACCATATCCCGGCCACATTCCCGGGCGAGATAACTGCCGAGATGCTGATCCGGGGCGAGGAGAATTGGCTGATCACGGGGAATCTGGTCAATGATATGGCGGGCATTGCTTGAGGTAATGATAATATCCGAATGACTTTTGACCGCCGCCGAGCAGTTGATATAGGTCAGGCTGACATGATCCGGATATTTTTCACGGAAGGTGGCAAATTCCTCCGCCGGGCAGCTGTCTTCCAGTGAGCAGCCGGCGGCCATGTCGGGCAGGACCACGGTCTTGTCGGGGCTGAGGATTTTGGCGACCTCCGCCATGAAGCGCACGCCGCAGAAGACGATGACGTCGGCCTCGGTTGCGGCGGCCTTGCGCGACAGGTCGAGGCTGTCACCGACAAAATCCGCCAGATCCTGTATCCGGCCATCCTGATAATAATGGGCAAGGATCACGGCATTTTTTGCCTTGCGCAGCCGGTTGATTTCGTCCACCAGTTCGGCATTATCGGGGCGGCCACTCATCATCATAGGTATAGACATCATATTCCTGCTACGTTAATCAACATATACTCTATAAATAGTGGTTTAATTGCTACACTCAAGCTTGGCAAGGTCATTCATGAAATTCTGCCTTTTCCGGGATGCGGGTAAAAGCAATTTTGCTGCCGCTATAGCGCGACATGCCGTGGGGCAGGGCGCCGATAACCACGGTATCCAGACCATATTTCCGGTTGATACTGTCCATGGCCCGGGACAGGCGGTTATATTTCTGCTGCTTCTGGTCAACGGGGTCACGCAGGGCGCGGAACATGTCCGGCATGATGTCATTTTCATGGACCAGACCGTAAAAGGCGATCGAAACCTGCTTGATTCTTTCGGAATTCGGGGCCTGTGACATCTCATGCCACAGGCGGTTCAGGGCGCTGAGGAAGGTAAAATTATCCTGTGACGGCGGCAGTCTTATATCCTGTTTCCAACGGGTGGTCTGCCGGGAGCCTTTCCTGTCATAGCGCACATAAAGCATATAAAAACGGGCGTGAAAGCCGAGCCGCCGCAGGCGTCCCGCCGCCTTGATCGTCAGCCGCCGGGCGACGGTTCGCGCCTGATCGCGGGGCCGCATCCGGGGTGAGAGGACATGGCTGTGGCCGATGGTGTGACGCTGGCTTTCCGGCGGTCCCGATACCTCAATCCCGTGCAGCGCATACCAGAAACGCTCGCCCGCGACACTGTGCCAGATCGTCCGGGCATGTTTGGGGGCGATATTCCACAGGCTGCGCACGCTGGTCACCCCGGCATCCTTCAGGCGCTGCTCCATGCGTCGCCCGATGCCGGGCAAATCCCGCAGAGTGAGATCAAACAGACGGCCCGGCAATTCCCCGCCCTCAAGGATCGTCAGACCGTCAGGCTTTTGCAGGTTGCTCGCCACCTTGGCCAGAAAATGGTTGGGGGCAATACCGATGGAGCTTGTGAGGTGCTGCCCGACATTGTCGGCAATCCCCCGTTTGATAGTGCGGGCAAGGGCAATGGCATTGTCCCTGTCCCTCTCCCGGCCAATCAGCCGACAGGCGGCCTCGTCAATCGAACATATTCTGGTGATCGGGATATGCTGCGCGACCTCGGCCATGATCCGGTGGTGAAAATCGACATATTTGTCATGGCGGGCGGGGACCGTGACCAGACCGGGACAGAGCCGCCGGGCCTCATAGATCATGGTGCCGGTCCTGACGCCGAACGCCTTGGCCTCGTAACTCGCGGCAATGGCGCAGG
>JALUWZ010000091.1 GCA_027019205.1 Emcibacter sp. | reverse complement strand
ATATCGCCCCTGCCCGGCACCTCGGAAACAAAGATGTTCGGCGCCCCGGATGAAGAATTCATCGTCACCATTGACCCGGATGCCCTCGCCTCTGTCGGGCTGACGGTGCGCGACGTGTCAAATGCCATCGCCAAAGCAGATTCCAAAGTGCCTGCCGGGCAGTTACGTAACGGGCGTCATAACCTTATTCTGGAAGTTGGTGGGGAACTTCTTTCCGCCGAACGTATCCGCAATATCCCCCTGAAACAGACAAAGAACGGCCCGTTTCTGCGGGTCAGCGATGTGGCGGAAGTTCACAAGGGCATCCGCACCCCGGTGGCCAGCATGGCATTGCTTGACGGCAAACGCGGGGTGATCGTCGGGGCCAAGGTAAGCGACAATATCCGGGTCGATCACTGGGTCAGCCGGGTGCAGAAGGACGTCGACAGATTCCGCGACAGTCTGCCCGGGGGCATAAAGGCCGAGGTTATTTTTAACCAGGACGTCTATTCCGCCAAACGGCTGTCCGGACTGATGGGCAATATCTTTATGGGGGCAATGATCATTATCCTGATCATGATTTTCATGATGGGCTGGCGGTCGGCGATATTGGTGGCGACCGCCCTGCCGCTCACGGTTTTTCTGGTGATGACCAGCTTTAACATTATGGATATTCCCCTGCATCAGATGTCGATTACCGGCCTGATCATTGCGCTCGGGCTTTTGATAGACAATGCCATTGTCGCCGTGGATGAGTATCAGCGCTACCGCAGGTCGGGCCATGATATTGGCACCTCCATATCTAAAATGGTCGGGCATTTATTCGTGCCGCTGCTGGCCTCGACCGTTACCACCTCATTGACCTTCATGCCGATTGTGATTGCCCCGGGACCGATTGGTGAATTTATTGGCACCATGGGGCTGGCGGTGATTATTTCGCTGTTTGCCTCGCTGTTCCTCGCCATGACCATCATTCCGGCTCTGGCGGGATATTTTGACCGGGGGGAATTGCTGAACAGCGGGCGCGGCATTCTGCAGCAGGGCTACCGCAATCCGGGGCTGACGGAAAAATACCGGAAAATATTACGCTGGTGCATGGATCATCCGAAAAAGGCCGTCTTGCTGTCCGTCTCCCTGCCGCTGGCGGGCTTTATTCTGGCCACCACCCTGACGGAACAGTTTTTCCCGCCTGTTGACCGCGACCAGTTTCAGATTCAACTGACCCTGTCGCCGGATGCCAGTCTGACAGAAACCGCCCGGCAGGTGAAAAAAGCCCGGAAAATTCTGGCAAAATATCCGGAAATAAAGAGCGATTACTGGGTTGTCGGCGCAACACCGCCAGCGGTATTTTACAATAATTACCTGAATCAGGCCGGGGCGAATAATTTTGCCGGGGCCTTTGTCACCACCTCGTCACAAAAGGCCACGCTGGCCCTGTTGCCGCGCCTGCAACGCGACCTGATGGCTGGTCTGCCGGATGCCATGGTCCTTGCCATTCCCTTTGAACAAGGCCCGCCCTTTCAGGCCCCGATAGAAATATTTCTCTATGGTCAGGATTTACAAATCCTGTCACAGAAAGGCGAGGAAATCCGGTCAATCCTGGCAAAGAGCAAAAATGTCACCTATACAAGGGCGACAATATCCCTGAGCCAGCCCAAACTGGAATTTGTCCCGGAAGAGGATAATGCCAAGGCCGCCGGTCTGAGATTAAACCAGATCGCCGCCCAGTTGAATAATTCCCTTGAGGGCCATGTCGGCGGCAGCATTCTGGAGGGCAATGAAAATCTGCCGGTGCGGGTCCGGGTTGGCGGCAGGAACCGTTCACAGCTTGACAGCCTGTTTAACAATTCACTTGTCGCCCCGGGTGGCGGGCAGGAATTATCCCGGATTCCGCTCAGCAGCCTCGGCAAACTCACCCTGATTCCGAGCTATAATTCAATCAGCCGCCGGGATAACCAGCGGCTGAATATAGTTCAGGGGTTTATCACCCCCTACAGCCTGCCCAATATTGCGCTGGCGGATTTTCAGCGCCGTCTGAAAGAGGCCGATTTTTCCCTGCCCGCCGGTTACCGGCTTGAATTTGGCGGCGAGACCGAGAAACGCTCCGAGGCGCAAGGGAAATTATTCTCCACTGTCCTGCCCCTTCTGGTGATCATGATAGGCATACTTGTGCTGACGTTTAACAGCTTTACATCAGCATTGATCATCGGGGGGGTAGCTTTTTTCAGCGTCGGGCTGGCCATGCTGTCCCTGTGGATTTTTGCCTTCCCGATGGGCTTTACCGGCATTATGGGCACGATGGGCCTGATCGGGCTTGCCATCAATGACAGTATTGTTGTGCTGTCCGCCCTCAGATCAGATGAGCGGGCAAGAGCTGCGGACCCCGATGTGATTGTCTCTATTGTCGTTGAATCAAGCCGTCATGTGATCTCGACAACCCTGACCACCATTGGCGGATTTATGCCGCTGATCATCTGGGGCGGCGGCATGTGGCCACCGCTGGCAACTGCCATATCGGGCGGGATGATCGGCACCACCCTGCTCGCGTTGATCTATGTGCCGACCCTCTATTATCTCAGGGTCCGGCGCCGCGCCCGGAAGCAGCAGGCCATGCGGGACAGAACCGCACAAATGGCCCCGGTCAGAGCCGCCTGAGATCCTCAAGGGACAGATAATAAAACCGCCCTGCCAGCAGGATAAATGAAATCACACTGGCCACAACCGCGCTTTCAAACAGGCCGGTGGCCCCGCGCCCGAAGGTGAAGGCCAGGGAATATGACAAGGGCACCATCACCATGATATAGCTGAAAAAATATAATGCTGTCGGGGTCCAGATATCCCGCCTGCCGCGCAGAGCATTGCCCGCCACGGTCTGCAGACTGTCGAATAACAGCATCCAGGCCGTGAGAATTATCAGCGGAACAGTTGCCGCGACAAGCCCCGGGGCGCGGGTGAAAAGCCCGGCGATCTGTTCGGGGAATATGATGAGAATAGCAACCATCGGGATCATTAATATCACATTGAATATCATACCGCAGGTCCCGGCCAGCAACAGATCCCGCGCATCCCGCCGACCATAGGCGATCCCGACCCGGACCGATGTCGCCCCGGCAACCCCGTAGGCGATCATATAGGGTATGCCATAAATATTGAAACTGATCGCCATTGCCCCGAGGGTAAGCGGGCCGATCCAGCCGGCAAAAACCTGCAGCGCGGCAAATCCGCTATGCTCCGCCCCGTTGGTCAGCCCGGCACCATAGCCGATATGGCGCAGCCTTTTCCATCTGTGAAGCCGCAAATCAACCTTTTGCCGGAGGCCGAATATCCGATGATCCCTCATCATCAGGATATAGATAATCATGCCAAGGCCCAGTACGGTCCTGACGGTGGTCGTCGCCCAGGCGGAGCCTTCCGCCCCCATCGGCTCAAAACCCGCATGACCATAAACCAGCATCCAGTTCAGCAGGATATTAATGATATTACCGGCCAGCATAAACAGCATGCCCGGCAAAGGCCGGTTGATGCCCTCAAGAAAAAAGGTGCAGGCCAGCATAAGGCAGGTCATGGGAATGCCGAGCGCCACGGCCCGCATCACCACCCCGCCGCCCCGGGCAATATCCGCCTCCTGCCCGAGGAGCAGTAAAATAGTCTCGCCCCCCAGACAGATCATAAAACCGATCATGCCAAGCACAAAACCATATGGCAGGGAGCGACGCCAGATACGCCCGCATTCCCGATAGTCTTTCGCCCCATAGGCATTGGAGGTCAGAACCATGGTTCCCGTCATCAAACCTATGGAAATAATGATCACCGTTGCCACCGGAACATATCCGATGCTCTGATAGGCCAGTTCCCGGGCTGAAAACCGTCCGACCATCATGGTATCAACAATGCCCATGGTCATAATTCCCAGCCGTTGCAGAACGATCGGAAAGGACAGGTGAACCAGTTCGGTAAACTGCCGCCTGATGCGTGACTTTATCCAGCCCGTCCTTTCCCGTGAATCATCCATGGCCCTTCATAGAAAGAACCGGCGGGAAAGTCATTTAAAATAAAGGAGATATGGCGTTAAATCCAGCTCAGGGCTTCAAGGGATTTTTTCCGGGGGCTTGCGGAAGGTAACTCTGTCCCGGCTTTGTCACATTCACTATAGCTGGTGACAGAGGATATTACCTTACCGGAAAGCTCCGCTATATAAATTTCAAGGCCATTGAGTTTCTTTTTATTTTCCACAATCTGCTGCTCAAGATCAGCCAGAATATCCTGCCTTATTGCCCCGGGAATCGATTTCTGTTTCTCAATCTCCCCCATGGCATCCGTCAGAACATCCACCGCCGCCAACCTTTCCTCAATCAATCCTTCAAGGCGTTGTGTCTTGAGGTTTTTCAGGGCCAGTCGCGCTTCTTTCTGCCCGTTTTCAATTTCCTGCTGACCAGAATCAGTCAGAATGACAACATCTTCATTAAAGACATCTTTATTAATGAGGGGAGCCGCCACAGCAAATTTTTCGGATGGAGAACCCCGGTCAATATCAGGGGCCAGCATTGACGCCCCGGCAAGCATCACAACCAGCCCGAAAGCCACCCCGGCCAGTTTGATAAACAAGTCCCTGTAACGCCCCTGTTCCATGCGATTTCCCTGCGATTTCCTTATGGTTCCCAGCCAGTGGGCACATTATGTCAGAATTACGACCAAACTATGGCCACAGGATATATATCCTAGAAATATCTGGCAAGCCTGATCTGGAAAAAATCATCCCGAGACAGGGCAAACAGGGGATCATTTACCGGAAAGCCGAGAAAGAACCGGGCATCCAGAGAGACTTTCCATTTGTCTCCAATGCGGCGGCTGCTTTCAAAATTGACAAATTTGGCCGCTGTATCAAGGTCCACTACGGCCCCGAACAATATTTCTGTACTGTCAATATCATTCATCGCCCAGCGCAGTCCCATAAACAGATCATTATCGAACGGCGTCGTCGCCCGCTGCCCCCGGTCATCATAAAGATATTCCGCCAGCAGCCCAATATCGCTATCTCCGCCCGCCAGTCCATAGAAAGTATATTCAAACCCGCCGGTCATGGCCCAGTAATCACCGGCTGAGCCGGTCCGGCGAATGCCCTCGAACTTGACCAGCAAATCCTCAAACGTGCCCTGTATATCCAGACCGGTCTGATTGATCAGATTATAACGCGGAATTAAAACAGGGTTGCCGGACCCGTCTGCGCCGAAAATAAATTCGGGCTGGCGGTCGGTGCCCCGGAAATGATACAGCCCGACATCAAAATCACCGATAACATGGGACCAGCGGATGGCGAGGTCGGTATGCCATTTTCCGGCCCCGGCCTCATATTGGGTCTGCGAGGTATCGACGGGCAGTTGCAGGCGCAACCGGCCATTGCGGCCCGGAAAACGCTGCTCACGAAAATAGGTCATGGCGTAAAGCGAGAAAACCCCGAAATCACTGTCATAGGAGACCGAGGCCAGCGGCTGGCCCAGCTTGTCCTCCCGGTCAATATCTTCAAGATTATCATCCTGATTGATAATATCAACCAGATGATTGGATTCGGTAACTCCCCAGAACAGGGTGTCAATCCCGACTGTCACCTGCCAGCGGTCCATGGTGCCGGTCCATTTCAGCTCCCGTATGTCAAAATGACTGCGGTCCCGGTCGTGAATATCAACCCGTCCGAACGGGCGAAAAGTGAACTGGGAATTACTGCTGTCTGAAACATATTCCAGCAGAGGTTCAAGGGCAAAGGAGGTGGTCCAGTTCTGTGGCCCCGGGTCCATCGCCGACTGGGTGAAGCCGCGCACTTCAACCTCGACATAACCGGACAGGGTAAAATTACTGTCCCCGGTCATCATATCATCATAACTTTCGTCATCCGGCGGCTCATCCGCAACGGGCGATGATTCCGGGGGTATTTCAGGCACAACGGGAACTTCTACCGGCGGGACATGTTCCGGAATTTTCATAACGGAGCTTGCCGGCGCCGGTTCCAGCGCGTCTTTTGACACATTTCCCGACTTTGGCGGCAGGGCCGTCAGCCTGACCAGCCGTTTCCATTCTGCCGTGGAGACGGCCTTCAGATCAAATACCAGGCGGAAAGCATGTCCGAGATCAGGTTTCAGGGTAAAGCTTCTGTCTATAACTGCCGCCTTACGCAGGATAATCCTGAACCGTGTGGACCCGGCGTTATCCTCAACCACGATCCGCTCAAGCAGACCAATGCCGTCGGCTCTGCTGGCCAGAGCGGCCATTTTCTCCCGGTCCGGGGTTTCCCGCAGGTCAATGACTATTTCCCTTTCCTTCGCGGAATCCACGCCCTCAATATAGCTGATCTGGTAAAAAGCCACCTTGTTGAGTTCCAGCACCACCCGGGTCTTGTCCGGGTGCAGTCCGGCCCGTACGTCAAGGATGGTCACCTCTGCCCGGGCCGCAGATATCAGCCCCGGCAGAAAGATACAAAGCAACGTCAGCAGACTATATCCTATCCTGCTGAAACGCTTACAGGTTACTTCCCTATGTCCCGGTTTA
Source organism: Emcibacter sp. (assembly GCA_027019205.1). Lineage (GTDB taxonomy): Bacteria > Pseudomonadota > Alphaproteobacteria > Sphingomonadales > Emcibacteraceae > Paremcibacter. The sequence continues at coordinate 5,180 of JALUWZ010000091.1, read as the reverse complement.
TATTCTGGTTTATATTTTGGCACCCTTGCCCTCTCAAACTGCCATTTGCGATTCAGCTGACAACATTGGCAAATAAACATCTAGAAGGGCCTAAGAATCATCACAAATTGATGATCTCTTTATTCATTTTTTTCTAAAATTTTCAGTAATTACAGGATGTTCTATCCTTCTTTACCCTCTGTTAACCATAAATTCCCTGACGCCGGAAATAAAGCAAAATTACCGGGGAAAGTCATCAACTGGCTTAAAACAGCGGAAACTCTGCTATTTAGCGGTCTTTAACCTGCTTCTGGAAAAGTCATTTTCCCTGAGTCCGGTCCTGAAATCAAAACGACTCCAGACAAGCCGGGTCTTCTTGCCGGTGATCATATTTTCCATCAGCAGATTCTTTGCCCGCCAGAATTTACCCAGATATAATTTATAATCTGATAGTTTAAGAACTTTTAGCAAGTCACCGCGACGATTATAATATTCTGTTTTCCATGTCCGGTATTCTTTGGTATCTATCCACGAAATCAATTTGGTATAACCCGATTTTTCATACAGGGGATGGGCCTCAACCACAAAGCAGGTCAGCTTGCCACACGGCTCGTTACGCAGCCATTTATAGCTGTATTTACCGACCTCGCGCGAGGACATGTCCTCATAGGCAAATTCACTGCCCATGAAGGGGCCGGACTTGTTGCTTGATGAAATTCGCTTGATCCGGCCAAGGGCGGGCAGGTAAATCCATTGATCATCCGGGTCAAGGATTTTCGAATGGGTGAGGAATGCGGTGCCTTTGACATCGCGCGGGCTGTCAAAAATCACCAGCGACTTGTCCCCGACTTTGGGGTCGGTCATTTCAAATGTCTTGATTTTAAGTTTCCGGTGACTTTCCCGGCCCTGACGATTGCTCAGAATCATCTGCAATGTTGCAACACTGTCCTGAAAGCCGTTATCCCTTCTGTCGGCTTCCCGGGCGATGGCCAGCCCCTTTTCCTCCGGCGTTTCGGCATGAAGCAGACCCGGCATCAGAAATACCGTGATCAGCAGGGTGAAAAACAGGTTAACTCTGGACATTTACTTTTTCCTTTTTCTTGTCAAGATAGAGCAGCAATACCGGCAGCAGCAGAAAATCCATCACCAAAGCCACCCCGATAATCAGGGCGGTCAGGGCGCCCATCTTTGAATTCATTGAAAAATCCGACAGCATAAGCGAGCTGAAACCGACGATCAGCACCAGAGAAGAAACCCATAATGCCGTGCCCACCATGGAAAAGGCATAGCGCACCGCATCCTCGGTCCCGAGGTTTTTCTCCCGCTTGCCGCGCAGATATTTGCTCATGAAATGAACCGTGCAATCAACGATCAGGCCAAGGGCAGTCGCGGTGACACTCGCCGCATACATGCCAAGTTCACCATTAATGACCGCCCATATGCCAAAGGCCACCACCACCGGCATCATATTGGGAATAAGGCTGATTACACCAAGTTTCAGATTCTTCAGCGCCACCACCAGACTGGCGGAAATCAACAGAAAGGCGAGACCGGTGCCCCAGAACATGCTGTCAAAGGTCCGCTTGGTCAGAAATGCAAAGATCAGATTCACACTGGTCGCCCCGCTGGGTTGCATTTCGGGCGGCGCATTCTGCCGCAGCCACGCCTCCGAACGCCATTTAAGGTCTTTCATCTGTCCGGTATTGATATTGCCCAAGATCGCCGTAAAACGTGTCGCCGACTTGCCGACGTCAATCTGGTTATTAAGATCAAGACCATAAGGCAGTGACATTTCGTAAAGCAGGAGATATTGCGCCGCCAGATCGCGACTTTCCGGCAGCCGGTAATAGGCCGGATCATCGCCGTGCATATTACGGTTCAGCCGCTTCATCACATCACTGAAGGTCATGACATGCCGGACTTCGGGCTGTTTGCCAAGCCAGTTGGCAAATTCCTCAAGCTTTTTCAGATAGGCCGGATTGGCAATCCCCCCCTCCTCCCCGGAAGGTATCGAGAATTCCATGGTATATACCCCGGTCAGGTTATCCATAAGAAAATCACTATCCTGGCGGAACTGGAGATTGGGGCTGAAAAATTCAACAAATTTATCATTATAGACCAGGCGGGTCATGGCCAGCGCCGAAACAGCAACAATTATCAGTGATCCAACAAGAATATATTGACGCCGACGCATAACCCATTCGACATAGCGCGACATCATGCTGTCTTTATAATGCTGATAGCCCCAGGGCTTCATGGGCAGCACGACCATCAACGCCGGCAACAGGGTAATTGACAATATCCAGGCCGCGATTACCCCGAAAGCGGCAATATTGCCAAATTCCCGGAAAGGCGGACTGTCATTGAAATTCAGACTGAGAAAACCGATAACCGTGGTCAGTGACGTCAGGAATACCGGCTGCATATTAATACGCAGACTTTCAACCGTCGCCTCTTTCCTGCTCATTCCCTTATGCATTTCCCCGAAATAGGTCAGCAACAGATGGATGCCGTCCGCCACCGATACCGTCAGAATAACCACGAATGAATTGACCGAAACCCCGTTCAGTCCCCAGCCGATATAGCCATCGACGCCGATCGCGGCGGCGACGGAAAGAAAGACCACGGCCATCGCACTCAGCATCCCGAGGAAAGACCGGATAAACAGGAGGATAGTCAGGGCCAGCAACGCATACATCAGCGGAAACAGAGTTTTCATATCATGTTCGGCGGCCTCGGCAAATGTAATGGACATCATGACATTGCCGCTCAGGCCGATATGAACATCCGGATTCTGCTCTTTTGCCTCCTGCACCAGCGCCCGGACATGACTGGCGACCTTTTTCAACGTGCTTGTTTCGCTGTCCGGCGTTTCCACCGTGATGACAATCTGCGTCGTCTTGCCATCAATGGACACCAGCCGTTTGACCAGCGCCGGTTCTGACAGGGATATCTTGCGGACCTGCGCGAGCTGCGCCGCATCAAGTTGCGTCGGGTCCTCCACCAGGTCTTCAACAATCAGGTCATCGTCTTTTGAACTGGTATATTGAAAATTGCTGACCGAATCCACCCGGCTGGCATAGGGAATTTGCCACGACTTTTCCGTAAGGTCATACAGCAGGGTAAGGAATTTCTTTGTATAAATATCCCCGTGATCAGGTTTGAGTATAATTGATACCGTATCAAGCTTGGTGTAGGTGCGCTCAAGCTCATCCTGTGCGGCAAGCTGCGGGTTGTCAGGCCCGAAGAAAACCCGGTAATCACTGGAAAAATAGATATTCTTTATGCCATATGTCGTTGCAAATACGATGGCAAGAACTACAAATAATATCAGCCACGGCCTGTTGGCTATAAATTTTGCATAGGTAACAACGGGGTTTCCAGACACTATATTCAACTCGGTTATTTTCAAATCAGCGCAATGTTAACACAGAAAACATTAATGTCAAAAAGCTATTGCTGAATAAGTAAAATTAACCCGAAATGTCATATGTCGGAATTCTTTACATTTTCTATTTGGTCAAACAAGCAGCTTAACCTGTTGTAAACTATAAATAAAATAACCTGACATCGTATTTGGCCAGTAATTTACCGTAAAAACTGTCGGAATATTTTACAGTTTCCAGTTTATTAAATTCCAACATATTCCCTAAGTCATTGAAATATGTAAACTCATACACTCTGGCCCGGTTCTTGCATCCATATTATCAGGAGTAAAGGTAGAGGGGCACCACCTTTTTATACAAGAGTGTTTCAATATGCGGTTTGGCACAAAAACCGCCATTAATTGGGAAAAAATATGTTAAAGAATATAACTGTCAAAACACTCGGGGCGACGATTGCTCTGACTGTTTTTAACACAGTGGGATCGACGGCGCCGCTGTTATACGACCAGAATATAACCCCGGATATTATCTTCGGCACCGGCAATAGCAATGGCTCCTTCACCGTGGACCGGAGCAATGGGGTGGAACTTGGTCTACGGGCCAAAATCCCCTTTACCGGAACCCTGCACAGCAATGGTGACGGCACCTACAGCTATTCACTAGCCGAAGCTAACCCGAGATGGAATTTCGACTGGACCGTTAATACAGACTATGCCGGGACAACGAACAATGTGATCAGCTCGTTCAACTATCTCCTTGGCATAGATACCGACCCTGCATCTGGTCCCGGCGGAACCAACTTTTTTACCTTTGATCCAATCACACCAAGCACCTCGGTTCCGTTTTATGACCATAGCATCGGGACCAATGCCACGGTCAATGGTGCCGGAACGGAGGCCACTAGCGGCAACCACAATCCTCCGACAGCAGCAGAAATTGTAGCTTCTGCCAATTTATACCGGTCCCTGATTGATAACAATAACGTACTGCAGAATTCATGGCGTCATGCGTTTTTCCCCATCTCCTATGACCCGACCATTGACGGGACCTATGATATCTTTCTGATGGCATTTGATGCCAATGGCGGACAACAGGTGGCCAGCACCAGAATTCAGGCTATTATTGGCGCGGGCGGGACCTTCAAGGTTCCGGAACCGGCGCCGATAACCCTGCTCGGCTTTGGCTTGCTCGGCATGGTCTTGCTACGGCGTAAATTGCGCTGATCAAATCCGGCGATATCTTAGAAAGGCGGTCTTCCTGTCGGGATAACCGCCTTTTTTATCGCTCGTGACCCGCTAAATAAAAGGATCAGGCCCCACCGCGAAAAGCCAGTACAACAGGCAGGCGCGCGGCACGCAGGGCGGGGAAGAACCCCCCGACAAGCCCGATAATCAGGGCCAGAATGATCCCCTTCTCAAACAGGTCCGGACTCATGCTGAAGCTGAAGGCAACCTGGGTGAAATTCCCGCCCAGTGTCGATGTCGTCAAACCATCCATAAAAGCATATGACGCCACAGTACCGATTATCCCGCCAATCAGCGACAGAACAAGCGATTCCACCAATGTGCCGAAAAAGGCCGAAATATTGCTGAAGCCAATGGCCCGCAGAGTGGCAATTTCCTGTTCCCTTTCCGTCACCGATATATACATGGTGTTCAAGGCCCCGGCCAAAGCACCAAGGCTCATGACAATACTCAACACCCAGCCAAGCTTGACCATGCCGCCCAGAGCCTCGCCCTGTTCCTTGAAAAAATCGGCCTCGGTCTGAACATCCAGCATCAGGCGCGGGTCATCCTTAACCGCTTTCAGCAGGCC
>JALUWZ010000090.1 GCA_027019205.1 Emcibacter sp. | reverse complement strand
CTGTCAGGGGCCGGGCAAGTGATTTTTCAATCAGTGGCCGACAGGTTTCAACCAGCGCGCCATTGCTTTCGACCTCGCGAATATAATAACCGTTAAGATTTTCCAGTTTGGTAAAATCAAAGCGCGATGGCGATTTGCCAATACCGCCCAGATCAAACCACTCAATCGCCTGTTCTGTCAGGATAATTTCGTCATCGCCATGGCCCCAGCCAAGCCGCAGCAGGTAATTTCTCAAAGCGCCTGGCAGATAGCCCATATCACGATAGGCCTCTACCCCGAGCGCCCCGTGTCTTTTGGACAGCTTGGCTCCGTCCGGCCCGTGAATAAGCGGAATATGGGCATAGACCGGCAACTCCCAGCCAATGGCCCGGATCAGCTGGGCCTGCCTTGCGGCATTGGTCAGGTGGTCATCGCCGCGAATAACATGGGTGACGCCCATGTCATGATCATCAACCACCACCGACAGCATATAGGTCGGTGAGCCATCGGCGCGCAGCAATATCATATCGTCAAGCTGGTCATTGGCCGTGGTCACATCGCCCTGCACTTTATCGTCAATGACAGTTTCGCCCTCATTTGGGGATTTGAAGCGGATAACCGGCTTTACCCCCTCGGGGGCTTCCGAGGCATCCCGGTCCCGCCAGCGGCCATCATAGGCCATACGGCGGCCTTCGGCCCGGGCTTCTTCGCGCATGGCGGCGAGTTCTTCGGGCGAGCAATAGCAGTGATAGGCCTTGCCCTGCGCCAGCAGCTCACGGGCGATGTCGATATGGCGCGTGCGGCGCTCATACTGGCTGACGGCCTCCCGGTCATGGTCAAGGCCGAGCCATTTCAGACCGTCATGGATCGCCTGAACCGCGCCTTCAGTCAGCCGCTTGCGATCGGTATCCTCTATTCTCAACAGGAATTCGCCGCCGTGATGGCGGGCAAACAGCCAGTTGAACAGTGCTGTTCTGGCCCCGCCAATATGCAAAAAACCCGTAGGGGACGGGGCGAAGCGTGTGATAACCTTCTTCGTCATTTCTATTCTATGGTCCAACAATTTTATGTGCGGATACAGGAGTATAAGGTCTTGTATTTCAGCCGCGCAGGAGAATAACAACTTCTTGGGGAAGGATGTTTATATCCTTCGGTCGATTGGTTTCTAGCAAAAATATCCTAAAAATGGAAGTCTGTTGTGGTAAATTATCATAAATATTTTATATTTCTGGCCAAAAATCGGAATAATTCAATGGGGATTTGCCATATCCAGACTTGAAGATATCCTTTACCGCGAACAGGGGCGGCTTCTGCTCTGGGGACCGGTATTTTTTGCTCTTGGTATTGGCGGATATTTTTCCCTGTCCCGGGAACCGGCGCTCTATACCGGGGCCGTGGCCGGTGTCATCCCGGTGGTGCTGTTGCTGCTGTTCCGGCGCATATTTGTCATACGGGTCATGATGATTGCCCTGATAATTGTTGCGGCGGGATTTAGCGCGGCAAGTCTGCGCAGTGCGGGGCTGGCCACGCCGCTGCTTGATAAGAATCTTGCCCCGCGCCTGATCACGGGCCGGGTCGGCGATGTCCGGCATTACCGGGACGGAAAGCTGAATATTATTGTGGAAAAGCCGCAGATTTCCCGTGGCCCCGCCCTCGAAAAAATCCGTATAAAAGTCAATAAATATGATCAATTGCCGCGCCCGGGAGACCGGATAAGGCTCAGGGCCGGGCTGATGCCGCCACCGCCGCCGAGCATGCCCGGTGATTTTGACTATGCCCGCCAATTATGGTTTCAGGGCATTGGTGCGGTGGGTTTTGCCATTGGCAGCCCGGAGATTATCGAAAAAGCACAGGGTCTCAGGGGGCTGTCAACCCGGCAGCGCATCCGCATTGCCGACAGTATCCGGACGACCATTGGCGCCGATGCCGGTGGCCTTGCGGCGGCGCTGGTGACCGGGCTTCGCGATGGTATTTCTCCAGAGGTCGCGGCTGATATGCGTAATTCCGGTCTGGCGCATCTGCTGGCGATATCCGGCCTGCATATGGGGCTGTTGTGCGGTGCGGTGTTCTTTTTT
>JALUWZ010000089.1 GCA_027019205.1 Emcibacter sp. | reverse complement strand
CTATGGCGGGCAGGGCCTGCCGCTTACCCTGGCCTCGGCGGTCTATGAATTTGTCGATGCCTCCAACATGGCCTTCAGCCTGTGTTCGATGCTGACCACGGGGGCGATTGAATCAATCATGGCCCACGGCACAGAGGCACAGAAAGATACCTATCTGGAAAAGATGATTTCGGGCCAGTGGGCCGGGTCCATGAACCTGACCGAGCCGCAGGCCGGCACCGATGTCGGCGCACTCAGGACCAAAGCGGAACCCGCAGCTGACGGCAGTTACCGGATCAGCGGCAGCAAGATTTTCATCACCTGGGGCGATCATGACCTGACGGAAAATATCATCCATCTTGTGCTGGCCAGAACCCCGGGCAGCCCGGCGGGAACCCGGGGGATTTCCCTGTTTATCGTGCCAAAATATCTGGTCAATGAAGATGGCAGTATCGGGGCGCGCAATGACGCCAAATGTGTGTCGCTTGAACATAAGCTCGGCATCCATGCCAGCCCGACCTGCGTCATGGCTTATGGTGAAGAGGGCAACTGTGTCGGTTATCTGCTGGGGCAGGAAAACAAGGGCATGGCGGCGATGTTCACCATGATGAACAATGCCCGGCTCAATGTCGGCATTCAGGGGGTCGGCTGTGCCGAACGGGCATGGCAGATGGCCCTTGCCTATGCAAGGGAAAGGGTGCAGGGCACCGCCATCGGGGCGACAAAGCCCGGCCCGTCGGCCATTATTGACCATGCGGATGTCAGGCGCATGCTGATGACAATAAAATCCACGACCGAGGCGGCGCGAGCCATCACCCTGCTGAATGCCAAGGCCCTTGATCTTGCCTCCCATCATCCGGAGGCGGAAATTCGGGCACAAAATAGCGGCCTCGCCGACCTGCTGACCCCGCTATCCAAGGCTTACGGGTCGGACATCGGGGTTGAAAATGCCTCGCTTGCCCTGCAAATTCACGGCGGCATGGGCTTTGTCGAAGAAACCGGCATCGCCCAGATATACCGGGATTCACGGATCAATCCGATTTATGAGGGCACCAACGGCATTCAGGCCATGGACCTTGTCGGGCGCAAATTGTCCATGGCTGGCGGCACATACTGGCGCGGCTTTCTCAAGGACATCTCCGCTTTTGCCACCGCCCTGCCTGCGGGAGAGGAATTTGCCAGCCTTGGCAACAGCCTCGCGGCGGCGGTATCGACAACAAAAGACTGCGCCGAATGGATGCTGGCCCAACATGGCACCAATATGCGCGCCGCCCTTGCCGGGTCCGCACCGTTTCTCAGGCTGTTCAGCGTCACTGTTGGCTGTTATCTTATGGCAAAAGGGGCCATGGCGGCCCGACGGCGGCTGGAGGACGGCGACGCTGACAGGGCCTTTCTTGAGGCAAAAATAATCACCGCCCGCTTTTACGCCGAGCAGATCCTGCCGCAGGCGTTGGGATTGAAAGACAGCATTATGGCCGGGGACGATCTGTTTTTTGCCATACCAACCGACCATATGGGATAAGGATATGACCGACCATCCGTGGCTTGCCACCTATCCAAAGCATGTAGCATGGGATCAGAAATTCACCGCCAAACCGCTCTATTGTCTGGTTGACGATACTGCGGCAGAATTCCCGGACAATATTGCCTATGATTTCATGGGCCGGGAACTCAGCTACCGCGATCTTCTGGATCAGGTCAACCGCATGGCGAAAGGGTTACAGGGTCTCGGGGTCGGCAAAGGCACCCATATCGGCATTTTCATGCCCAACTGCCCGCAATTTGCCGTCGCCTATTTCGCCATTCTCAAGGCCGGGGGGACCGTGGTCAACTACAGCCCGCTTTATGCCGAGCATGAGCTGATTGCCCAGGTTGAGGATTCCGAAACCGACATCATGATCACCCTTGACCTCGCGGCGCTTTACCCGACGATACAGGCAGTAACGGAGAAAAGCCGCCTGAAACATCTTGTGGTGGACCAGTTTGCCAATGCCCTGCCTTTTCCGAAAAATATCCTGTTCAAACTGTTTCAGGGCAGCAAAATTGCTAAAATCGTCCGGGACGAATATCACGTTGATTTTCGTCGCCTGATGCAGAATGACGGCAGGGTGGCCGCAGTTGATATTGACGTCACCGACGATGTCGCGGTCATTCAATATACCGGCGGCACCACCGGGGTGCCCAAGGGGGCGATGCTGACTCATGCCAATATCTATATCAATGTGCTGCAGCTGGAAAAATGGGCGATTGACATTGACCGGGGCAAGGAAGTGGTGCCGGGATTTCTGCCGTTTTTTCATGTATTTTCAATGACCGTGGTGATGGATTTAAGCATCTTTATCGGCGCCAAAGTGGTTATCCTGCCCAAGTTTGAACTGGACGCCGCGATAACCCTGATGAAAAAATATCGCCCGACTCTTTTTGCCGGGGTGCCGACCATGTTTACCGCCCTGCTGAAACATGGCTCGGCCCGTAATGTCGGCATGGATCATGTCAAGATGTGCATGTCGGGCGGCGCGCCGCTGCCGGTCGAACTCGGCCAGTCCTTTAAAAAAGAAATGGATATTGCCATTTCCGAAGGCTATGGCCTGACGGAGACCTCGCCGGTCTGTGCCTCCAACCCATACGACCGCGAAACCCGCAACGGCTCAATCGGCCTGCCGCTGCCGGCAACGGAAATCATTATTATTGATCGTGAAGACCCGGCAAAACCCATGCCGCTCGGCGAAAGCGGTGAAATCTGCATCCACGGGCCGCAGGTCATGAAAGGCTACTGGAAACGTGAAGACGCGACAAAAGAGACCATCATTAACGGTCTGCTTCATACCGGTGATGTCGGCTATATGGATGAAGAGGGATTTACCTATATCATCGACCGGGACAAGGACCTCATTCTGGTCGGCGGCTTCAATGTCTATCCCCGGGTGGTTGAGGAGGCGATCTATCAGCATCCCGCCGTGCATGAAGTGACGGTGATTGGCGTGCCGGATGATTATCTCGGTGAACGCCCCAAGGCCTTTGTCACCCTGAAGGATGCTGCTGACCCGCTGACCGAAGAAGATCTCATGGCCTTTATCAAGGGCAAGCTCGGCAAGCATGAACGTCCAAAGGCCATAGAATTCCGCGCGGAACTGCCCAAAACCATGATTGGCAAACTGTCCAAGAAGGAACTGGTGGCCGAGGAAATGGCCAAATATGAGAAAGCAAAAAAAGCCGGTAAATAACCGGGGCCGGAATATCGACAGAACCTGCGTCACATTACCTTCGTCATCCCCGGCCTGATCTGAAAATGCATCCACAAGATTCTGGATTACCGCCTGCGCGGTAATGACAGCATAGCCGGAATATCGACAGAACCTGCGTCACATTACCTTCGTCATCCCCGACCTGATCTGAAAACGCATCCACAAGATTCTGGATTACCGCCTGCGCGGTAATGACAGCATAACCGGAATATCGACAGAACCTGCGTCACATTACCTTCGTCATCCCCGGCCTGATCGGGGATCCAGAGAGCGCTTGCCGCAGGATTTGCAACACTACCGTCCGCAGTCCCCGTCTTGCATCTGTTCCGGCCAATGATCCCTGCGATGTAACTCCCATGCGGGCATGGTTACCATAAATCATGCCAAAGCCTGAAATAATATGGTAAAATATTCGTGAGCTATCGAAGAGGAGTCTATTTTGCCCACCGGGTTATTCTATCATGCGGCCTGTCAGGATCATCTCACCCCGGACGGCCATCCGGAATCGCCGGACAGGCTGGCGGTTATTCTTGACCGGCTGGATCATCCGGACTTTAACGCCTTAAAAAAAATCCCGGCTGAGGCCGCCCCGCCGGACCGGCTGGCTCTGGTTCATGACGAGGATTATATCCGCCATGTGACAAGCCATATCCCGGGGCAGGGTCACTATGATCTGGATCAGGATACTTTTCTCTCACCCCGGTCGATGGAGGCCGCACTCGGCGCGGTCGGGGCCACCTGTCAGGCGATTGATCAGGTGATGGCGGGCCAAATCGACAATGCCTTCTGTGCCATCCGACCGCCGGGGCATCATGCGGAGCCGGGCCGGGCGATGGGTTTCTGCCTGTTCAACAATATTGCTGTCGGGGCGATATATGCCCGCACAAAACATTTCCGCCATCGGGTGGCGATTCTTGATTTTGACGTTCATCACGGCAATGGCAGCCAGAGCGTGGTTGCCGGAACCCGGGGGCTTTTTTATGGCTCGACCCATCAATCGCCGCTCTATCCCGGCACCGGCCATGTTCATGACCGGGGGGACGGGGTGATTGTCAATTCTCCGCTGGCGGCGGGCAGTGGCAGCCGGGCATTCCGCCGCACGTATAGCGAACGGATTTTCCCCGAACTGGATAAATTCAACCCGGATTTCATTCTGGTTTCAGCGGGCTTTGACGGTCATGCACAGGACCCGCTGGCCGACCTCAAGCTCATGACTGATGATTTTTTCTGGATTGGCGCTGAAATAAAACAGATTGCCGGAGAAAAATGTCAGGGCCGAATGGTTTCCTGCCTCGAAGGCGGCTATAATACCGCCATACTCGGGGAAAATGTCGCCGCCTATATTTCGGCATTGATGCGCTAAGCCGCTTTCCGGTATAAAGACTGTAGCTGATTCTTGGACAAGGAGCCTGTTTTGCCAGAAAAACCGCGTAGTGAGCCAGATAATAGTGCTGATAATATTGCTGAAATGAATTTTGAGGATGCCCTCGGGGCGCTGGAGGATATTGTCAGGAAACTGGAAAGCGGACAGGTTTCTCTGGAAGATTCCCTTGAAATTTACACCCGTGGTAACCGGCTGCGCCAGCATTGCGAGGCAAAATTAAAAGATGCCAGCGCCCGGATTGAAAAAATCACCCTGACGCAGGACGGAACCCCCGGCACTGTCGAACTGGATGCGGGATAAACAAGCGATGAAAATAACCAATGATAATCCGGCGATGACCGCCCTGCGCCGCACCGCTGGACAGGTTGAGGAAAAACTCGGCAAGCTTCTACCCCGGGCCGTTGATCTGGAACAGCGGGTTATCGATGCCATGGACTATTCCCTGATGGCCGGGGGCAAACGGATCAGGCCTTTTCTGGTCATGGAAACTGCGGCCCTGTTTGGTGTCGGCGAAGATTCGGCGCTGATGGTGGCGGCGGCGGTTGAATGTGCCCATACCTATTCGCTGATTCATGACGATCTGCCCTGCATGGATGATGACGACATGCGCCGGGGGCAGCCCTCGGTCCATAAACAGTTTGACGAGGCAACGGCGGTGCTGGCCGGGGACGCGCTGCTGACGCTGGCCTTTGAAATCCTGTCCGATGAGCGGACCCATATGGACGCCCGCGTGCGCTGTGAACTGATCAGTTTTATGGCCCGGGCGCTCGGCGTGAACGGTATGGTCGGCGGGCAGATGTTTGACCTGCTGGCGGAAAATACCGAACTGGACAAAATTCGCATCACCCGGCTGCAACGCATGAAAACCGGCGCATTGATTGTCTTTTCCGGCGAGGCCGGGGCCATCCTCGGCAAGGCGGAAGAACGGCGCCGGGGGGCGATCAAGGGCTATGCCCATGATATTGGCCTCGCCTTTCAGATCGTCGATGACCTGCTGGACGAAGAAGGGGTATCAGAGGAAATCGGCAAGACCGCTGGCAAGGATGCCGCTGCGGGCAAGGCAACACTGGTATCCCTGCTCGGCGCGGATCAGGCCCGGACCAAGGCAGATATGCTGATCAATCAGGCCCTGCAGCATCTGGAGGTTTTTGGCGACAAGGCGGAAAACTTGCGTCATCTGGCAAAATTCATTATTAATCGTGCCAGTTAATTGTTATTGAGTTAATATTATCAAGGTAGGGTCGGCATGGGTAAAAAACCGGTAACGCCATTGCTTGATCAGATTTCCTGTTCCGGTGATGTTAAGACGCTCAAACAGGAACAGCTCCGGCAACTGGCAGACGAGGTCAGGGCCGACATGATCGACAGCGTCTCGCAAACAGGGGGTCATCTTGGCGCCGGCCTTGGCGTGGTCGAACTGACGGTCGCGCTTCATTATGTTTTCGACCTGCCGCGCGACAAGCTGATCTGGGATGTCGGCCATCAATGCTATCCCCACAAGATACTGACCGGGCGGCGGGAGCGCATGCGGACCATACGTCAGGGCGGCGGCCTTGCCGGATTTACCAAACGCACGGAAAGCGCCTATGATCCCTTTGGCGCGGGTCACAGCTCGACTTCGATTTCTGCCGGGCTTGGCATGGCAATCAGTCGGGATTTGCGCGGCAGTGACGAGAATATCATCGCCGTCATCGGTGATGGCTCGATGAGTGCCGGCATGGCCTATGAGGCGATGAATAACGCCGGGGCGCTGAAATCACGCCTGATCGTGATTCTTAACGATAATGACATGTCAATCGCCCCGCCGGTTGGTGCCATGAGCGCCTATCTCGCCCGGCTGCTGTCATCGCGGTCCTTCCTCAACCTGCGGGATTTTGCCAAGAATATCGTCAAGCGCTTTCCCCGCACCATCAGCGAAAAGGCCAAGCGGGCCGAGGAATATGCCCGGGGCATGGCGACCGGCGGCACCCTGTTTGAGGAAATGGGATTTTATTATGTCGGCCCGGTCGATGGCCATAATATGGATCATCTGCTACCGGTTCTGGAAAATGTCCGTGATGCCGGGGCGGGACCGGTATTGATCCATGTGGTCACCAAAAAGGGCAAGGGCTACCGCTTTGCCGAAGAGGCCAGGGATAAATATCACGGGGTTTCGAAATTCAATGTTGTGACCGGGGCGCAGAGCAAATCCACCCCCAAAGCCCCGAGCTATACCGGGGTTTTCGCCCGCGCCCTGACCCGGGAGGCCCGCAAGGACGACAAGATCATCGCCATTACCGCCGCGATGCCGTCCGGCACCGGCCTTGACAAATTTGCCGAAATCTTCCCCGACCGCTGTTTCGATGTCGGTATCGCCGAACAGCATGCGGTAACCTTTGCCGCCGGGATGGCGACCGAGGGGTTCAAGCCCTTTGTCGCCATTTATTCCACCTTCCTGCAGCGGGCCTATGATCAGGTTGTCCATGATGTCGCGGTGCAGAATCTGCCGGTGCGTTTTGCCCTCGACCGGGCGGGGCTGGTCGGTGCGGACGGGCCAACCCATGCGGGGTCTTTTGATATTACCTATCTCGCCACCCTGCCGAATTTTGTTGTTATGGCGGCGGCGGACGAGCTTGAGCTGGTCCATATGGTCGCGACCGCCGCTGCAATTGATGACAGGCCGTCGGCGGTACGCTATCCGCGCGGCGAAGGGGTCGGACTGACCCTGCCGGAGGAGGGCGAAATTCTGGAAATCGGCAAAGGCCGTATTCTTCAGCAGGGCACACATATAGCCATATTATCGCTCGGCACCCGGCTTCAGGAAGCACTGAAGGCCGCCGAGGCGCTGAAGGCTCATGGTCTGACGACAACGGTTGCCGATGCCCGGTTTGCCAAGCCGCTGGACCAGGCGATGATCCGTGACCTCGCACTTACCCATGAGGTTCTGATCACCATCGAGGAAGGGGCGATTGGCGGCTTTGGCAGTCATATTCTCGATTACCTGACCAATGAAGGGCTGCTGGAAAACGGCCTCCGGGTCAGGACTTTGAAGCTGCCTGATGTCTTTCAGGAACAGAACAGCCCTGATATCATGTATCAGCAGGCCGGGCTGTGCGCCGGGGATATTATCGAAGTCTCCCTGAAGGCCCTGCGCCGCAACGATACCAGTTCATCGTCACTGGGCGGCTGATGGCAGGGAAAATCCGCGCTGATCAGCTTGTCGTCGCACGCGGCCTTGCGCCGAACCGCAGCAAGGCGCAGGCCTGCATCATGGCGGGCATCGTCTTTAGCGGTGAGAGGAAAATTGACAAGGCCGGCGCACAGCTTGCCGGGGATGCGCCGCTGGAACTGCGCGGCAAACAGCATCCCTGGGTCAGCCGTGGCGGCCTGAAACTGATCCAGGCAATCGATGAATTCTCGCTTGATATAACGGGCCGCTGCGTGATTGATGTCGGGGCCTCGACCGGCGGCTTCAGCGATGTATGTCTGCATCACGGGGCGGGGAAAGTCTATGCGGTTGATGTCGGCCATGGTCAGCTTGACTGGAAATTACGTACTGATGCAAGGGTCGTGGTGCTGGAAAGGACCAACGCGCGCTATCTGACGGCAGAGCAGATTCCGGACCCCGCAACCATGATTGTCTGTGATGCGAGCTTTATCGGTTTGCGGACGGTGCTGCCTGCGGCGATGTCACTTGCCGCGCCGGGCTGCATCCTTGTCGCCCTGATCAAACCACAGTTCGAGGTAGGCCGGGGCAATGTCGGCAAGGGCGGCGTGGTGCGCGACCCGGAGCTGCATCAGCAGGTCTGTGACAGGATCAGGGCATGGCTCACCGATGATATGCCGGGCTGGACGGTACGCGGCATAACCCAAAGCCCGATCAAGGGACCGGAAGGCAATATTGAATTTCTGATTGTCGCGGATTATCAGCCATGAGGGTAAAGATTGACCATATCGGCGCGCAGGGCGACGGGATTGCCCACGGCCCGAACGGCCCGCTCTATGTCCCCTTTTCCGTTGACGGCGATGATCTTGAGATCAGGGTACAGGGAAAGCAGGGACGCATCCGGCAAATTCAGACACCGTCCCCCGACCGGATTGATCCGCTCTGCCGCCATTTTGGCCGCTGCGGTGGCTGTGCGCTGCAACATGTATCGGCGGACCATTACCGGCAGTGGAAACAGCAGCAGATCATTAACGCCCTGCGCCACCGGGGGTTTGACGAGGTAACGGTCCTTGCACCGGAAATCAGCCCCCCCGGCAGCCGCAGACGCGCACGGTTCACGGCGGGACCATCGGCAACAGGTTTTGCCGAACGGGCGAGCCATAATATTGTTGATATTAGCGAATGCCCGGTGATGGCCCCCGAAATTATGGCGGTCATTGATCCGGTGAGAAAATTTCTAAAGCCCCGGATCGCAAAATACCGCAAAATGACGGTTCAGGTCACGCTGGCGGATAATGGTCTGGATATAATTCTCGAAGGGGCCGGGGAACCGGACCTTGACCTGCGGATGGATATCGCGGGCTTTGCCGAGGCACAGGATATTGCCCGCCTCTGCTGGCAGGACCGGAGGCCGAAAAAACCATTTGCCGAAATCCTCTGTGAGCGGCGCAAGCCCCGCGTTACCTTTGACGGACGACAGGTCTTTATCCCGCCCGGCTCCTTCCTGCAGGCCACCAGAGAGGGCGAGGCGGCCCTGACCCGCTTTGTCAAGGCCGCCCTCGGACCAGCGGACAGGATTGTCGATATTTTTGCCGGATGCGGCACCTTTACGGCAGCATTGATCGGCGACCATGCGGTCCATGCGGTTGACGGCAATCAGGATATGATCACCGCCCTGACAAGCAGCTGTCATCAGATGGGCCGGATTCGCACGCTGACGAGTGAGGTCCGCGACCTGTTCCTGCGGCCCCTGCTGCCCCATGAGCTGAAAAAATATGACGCGGCCATCCTTGATCCGCCGCGCGCCGGCGCCCGGGACCAGGTCGCCGAAATAATCAAATCCGCCATGGCAAATCTGGTGATGATTTCCTGCAATCCTGCGACCTTTGCCCGGGATGCAAGGGTTTTGGTTGAGGGCGGCTTTATCATGGGCGATATTCAGCCGGTCGATCAATTTCTCTATTCCCCCCATCTTGAACTCATTGCCCCCTTCCGGCGCCCCTGATTATGCCGGAAATTGGATAAAAACCTTCCCATTGTTCATGGCCGGTTAAGGGGGGCGGCAATATACTCTTCCCCAGGGCAAAAAATGCCCTGTTAACATGGTTAATAAATAGTAAATATACTTTTATTAACAATATGTTAGCTTTTGACCGCAGAATTCTGCCACATTTTGAAAGGAGGCCATTTGGCATGCTATTTGCTTTGTAAAAGGGCAAAAGCACAACAAGTGAAAGGTGATCATGAATATCAGCAAGTTGCACGACAGGATAAATGATTTTATCCGTCAGAATAATCCGGGCCGTATAGAACAGGACAAGATGACCATCCACAAGACGGACTCAGAACAGAAAGACCCGCAAAAAACCGCAAAGCCGAGCCGCGAGGACAAGGTTTCTGTTTCCGGAATCTGGTATAGGGTCGCCCGTGATATCAATGTCAGAAAGGCCACCCCGCGAGAGATCATCTCGCTGAGCAGTCAGCTCTATAATGCCGGGGTAATCAGCTATGATGATCATATCAATTTAAGTTTCCAGCCGGAAATCAATCCGGATTCTGCGAGTGCCGACAGCTCGTTCAGCCATGACCGCAAGGATTATATTGCGCTGTGGCAACAGAGGGCGGAAAAAGTGGTCCGTTCCGGCGGTGACCGCAGCCAGATTGAAGACAGCCAGCGTATCCAGTCCATCCTGAAATATGTCAACAGCCTGAAATAACTATCCCTGAAATAATCAATTATCCCTGCTGGGCGCGGTGCAGCATGATATGGTCGGCCAGAACACAGGCCATCATCGCTTCGCCGACCGGGACCGCCCGGATGCCGACGCAGGGATCATGGCGGCCCCTGGTGACAATTTCGGTTTCCCGGCCCTGTCTGTCCACTGTTTTGCGCGGGGTCAGGATGGACGAGGTTGGCTTGACGGCGAACCGGCAGACAATCTCCTTGCCCGAACTGATGCCGCCGAGAATGCCGCCAGCATGATTGGTTCGGAGCGCCGGGGCGCCGTCCCCGTCACTATACATTTCATCGGCATTTTCCTCGCCGGAAAGCAGGGCGGCGTTAAAGCCCTCGCCGATCTCAACCCCCTTGACCGCGTTGATACTCATCATCGCCGCCGCAAGGTCGCTGTCGAGCTTGCCATAAACCGGGGCGCCCAGTCCGGCGGGCACGCCAAAGCCCCGGACCTCGATCACCGCGCCGATCGAGCTGCCTTTTTTGCGGATTTCATCAAGATATTTCTCCCATACCGGCACCATGTCCCGGTCCGGGCACCAGAAAGGATTTTTACCCACCTCGTCCCAGTCCCAGTTGTCAGGGTTTATTTTATGGGAACCAATCTGCACAAGCGCCCCCCGGACCTGAATGCCTATCCCGAGAATTTTCCGGGCAAGCGCCCCGGCGGCCACCCGGCAGGCGGTTTCGCGGGCCGAGGCCCTGCCGCCGCCGCGATAATCGCGGATGCCGTATTTTTCCATATAGGTATAATCCGCATGGCCCGGGCGGAATTTATCCTTGATGTCGCCATAATCCTTTGAACGCTGATCGGTATTCTCGATCATCAGGCTGACCGGGGTGCCGGTGGTCATGCCGTCAAAGACACCGGACAGGATTTTTACCCGGTCGGCTTCCTGACGCTGGGTCATAAAACGATTCTGGCCCGGCCTGCGCTTGTCAAGAAACTGCTGGATTTCCGCTTCATTGATGGTGAGGCGACTGGGCATACCGTCGACGACACAGCCAATGGCCGGGCCGTGGCTTTCCCCCCAGGTTGTCACCCGGAAGATATGACCGAAGCTGTTACAGGACATGATCGTGCTTTCTTGTCTTTGGGCGTCACACCAGACTGAGGTCCGGGGCATCCTCCCGTTTCATCCCCATGATATTATAGCCGCAATCCACATGATGATTTTCACCGGTGACCCCGCCCGCGAGATCGCTGAGCAGGTAAACCCCGCTATTGCCGACATCATCAATGGTGACATTGCGCCCGAGCGGCGAATTCAATTCATTCCATTTCAGGATATAGCGGAAATCCCCAATGCCCGACGCCGCCAGGGTCTTGATCGGCCCGGCAGACAGGCTGTTGACCCGGATGCCCTTTGGCCCGAGGTCACGGGCGAGATATTTGACGCTGGCCTCCAGCGCCGCCTTGGCAACCCCC
>JALUWZ010000088.1 GCA_027019205.1 Emcibacter sp. | reverse complement strand
CGCCGCAAATCCTATTCCCCCGGCAATATGAGGGGTGCCGGCCTCGAATTTATGAGGCAAGTCGTTATAGGTTGTCTTTTCAATGGTTACCGAGCGGATCATATCCCCGCCACCCTGATAGGGCGGCATGGCATTCAGCAGATCCTCCTTGCCATAAAGCACGCCGACCCCGGTTGGACCATAAAGTTTATGACCGGAAAAAACATAGAAATCCGCATCCAGATCCTGCATATCGACCCGCATATGCGGCACGGCCTGACAGCCATCAACCAGAACTTTCGCCCCGACTTTATGGGCCGCAGCAATTATTTTCCTGATCGGGGTGATGGTGCCAAGCGCATTGGAAATATGGGTAATCGCCACCAGCTTCACGCGCTCGGTCAACAGTTTTTCAAAGTCATCAAAGAGAAAATTACCCTTGTCATCAATCGGTGAGACCGTGAGGATCAGATTTTTTTCATCCCGCAAAATCTGCCATGGCACAATATTGGAATGATGCTCCATACGGCTGAGGATAATTTCATCGCCGGATGTGAGAAATTCCCGGCCATAGGTCTGGGCCACCAGATTGATCGCCTCGGTCGCCCCCCGGACAAAAATTATTTCTTTCGGGCTGCGGGCATTGATAAATTTCTGGATTTTCACCCGGGCATCTTCATATTTCTGGGTGCCGACCTGGGAAAGATAATATACCCCCCGGTGAATATTGGCATATTCCTCTGAATAGAATTTCTGAATTGCGTCCAGAACCATTTGCGGTTTCTGGGCGCTGGCACCACTGTCCAGAAATGTCAATGGTTTGCCATATATCTCCCGGGTAAAAATAGGAAAATCCTTGCGGATTTCTGCCACATTATAATTGATTGGCGGGGGTGTTGCTGATGTTTGTGGCGTCATAATGCCCCCTCTTTCCGTAACCATCCTGCGGCATACTGCCTGAATTTTTCTGCTACTCTTTCATTCTCCAGATCATCAAAAACCTCTGAGACAAAGGCTTCTACGAGCAGGCCTTTGGCGGCATCCTCATCCAGACCCCGGGAACGCAGGTAGAAGAGCTGATCCGGATCGACTTCGCCCACGGTCGCCCCGTGGGAACATTTGACATCATCGGCATAGATCAGAAGTTCCGGTTTGGCATTGGCCACGGCGCCCCGGTCAAGCAACAGGGTTTTATCTGACTGGTCGGCATTGGTTTTCCGGGCATCACGGGCGACAACGACCTTGCCCTGAAAGGCGGATTTACCGCCCTTGTCCAGAACCCCGCGAAATAATTGCCGGCTTTTACAATTGGGCCGGTCATGGTTGATCCGGGTGAAAATATCATGGGACTGTCGGGCGCGGCCAAGATAGGCTCCGGAGAGATTTATGCTGGCATATTCCCCGGTAAAGCTGTTGATAAGTTCAGTCCGGCTGATTTCGGCCCCAAGCTGTAAATTCACATGGTTGAAGGTCGCATGGTCAGAAACTTCCGTATGAAGTTCCGTCATATGAATGGCGTTTCGGCCCTGAAGCTGAAACTGGCCAAAAGAGGCGCACGCGCCGCTTTCCAGCACCATATCACTGATCATGTGGAACCAGTAACGCGCCTCTTCCGCGCCGATAAATGTTTCAATAATGGCTGCCTTTGCCCCCCGGCCAAGCTTTACCTGACCCCGGGTGCGCAGAGAAGCCATTTCGGTTCCGGAGGTCGCAATATGAATGATTTGCACAGCATGCTCCACATCCACATCCGGGGCAATATCAAGCCGGTAACCGTCAGTTACCAGCGCCCTGTTCAGATCATTGAGCGATGATGACCCCTCGGACGCCTGCAGGGACTGGTGAAAATTGCCCGGATTATGGGAGAGAACGGAAAAATCAACTCCGTCTTCTTCCGGCAATGAGGACAAATCCGCATTGAAATAGCCATTGATGAAAACCACGACCGGACCGGGAATATCTTTTATATGGGCCTGATCAAAAAACTGTCTGATTTCGGCCTGTCTGCCGGATTTTCCAGCGGGAAGATAATTTTCCCTGGCGAGAAAACCAAGGTTGGTATATTTCCACTCTTCGACTTTTGGACCGGGAATGCCGCTTTGCGTAAATCTGGCCATGGCCTGACGGCGCAGATCAGCAAGGCCGGGCAGGGAGGCTTTCACAGCCTCGAAATCTGTCTCTATTTGCGGATTATCCAGATATAATTTCATGGTCATAATCCCTGTTACGCCGCATTTCCGGCGATGTCCAGCCCGGCATAGCCCTTTTCTTCCAGCTGCAAGGCAAGTGTTCTGTCGCCGGTTTTGACGATTTTACCATCCGCCAGCACATGAACAAAATCCGGCACCACATAATCCAGCAGCCGTTGATAATGGGTAATCATCAATATCGATTTATCCGCATTTCTGAGACGGTTAATTCCTTTAGCCACAATCTTCAGGGCATCAATATCCAGCCCGGAATCTGTTTCATCAAGTACGGCAAGGCACGGGTCAAGCACCGCCATCTGTACCATCTCGTTACGTTTTTTCTCGCCGCCGGAAAAGCCGACATTAACCGGGCGCTTCAACATTTCAGGGTCCATATCCAATTCTTTGGCTTTCGCCCGGACCAGTTTCAGAAAATCAACCGCCGTCATATCATTCTGCCCGCGATAATGACGCTGACTGTTGAGCGCCGTTCGCAAGAAATTCATATTGGACACCCCGGGAATTTCCACCGGATACTGAAAGCCGAGGAATATGCCCTCTCCGGCGCGTTCGTCCGGACTCATGTCAAGCAGGTCACGTCCGTTAAAAAACACCGATCCTGCGGTAACTTCATAGCCTTCCCGGCCACAGATGACATAGGACAAGGTGCTTTTTCCGGCCCCGTTTGGTCCCATAATCGCATGAATCTCACCATCATTTATGGTCAGGTTCAGCCCCTTTAGGATTTCTTTTCCGCCGACTGTGGCATGTAAATTTTCTATTTTTAACATCTAAAATCTCTTATATAGTTGTCTTATCCAACACTGCCCTCAAGATTTATGCCGAGGAGCTTCTGGGCCTCAACGGCAAATTCCATCGGCAGATGCTGCATGACATCCTTGCAAAAGCCATTGACGATCATGGCAACCGAATCCTCTGCCGACAGGCCGCGCTGCTGACAGTAAAATAATTGTTCGTCACTGATTTTTGACGTAGTCGCCTCATGCTCGACCTGGGCCGTGGGGTTGCGGGCCTCGATATATGGCACTGTATGGGCGCCGCAGCGGTCACCGATCAACAGGCTGTCACACTGGGTAAAATTCCGGGCATTGTCGGCCCCGGCCATCACCCTGACCAGACCGCGATAGGTTGCCTCGGACTTGCCGGCGCTTATCCCCTTTGAGATAATCGTGCTTGAGGTATTTTGACCGATATGGATCATTTTGGTGCCGGTATCGGCCTGCTGATAATTATTGGTCAAGGTCACAGAATAGAATTCCCCGACCGAATTATCGCCGATTAACAGACAGCTCGGATATTTCCAGGTTATCGCAGAGCCGGTTTCGACCTGGGTCCAGGAAATTTTGGAATTTTTGCCGCGACAGGCCCCGCGTTTGGTGACGAAATTATAGATACCGCCCAGACCATTCCTGTCCCCCGGATACCAGTTCTGTACAGTGGAATATTTAATTTCCGCATCATCATGGGTGATCAGTTCGACCACCGCCGCATGAAGCTGGTTTTCATCACGCTGCGGCGCGGTGCAACCCTCAAGATAGGAAACATAAGAGCCTTCATCGGCAATGATCAGCGTACGTTCAAACTGGCCGCTACCCGCCTCGTTAATCCGGAAATAGGTACTGAGTTCCATCGGGCAGCGCACCCCTTTGGGGATATAGACAAATGTGCCATCGGTAAATACCGCGCTGTTGAGGGCAGAATAGAAATTATCCGCCACCGGAACCACAGATCCCATATATTTCTGCATCAATTCCGGATAATCATGGGCGGCTTCCGAAATTGAGCAGAAGATAATCCCGGCCTCTTTCAGTTTTGCCCGGAAAGTGGTCGCAACGGATACGCTGTCAAAAACAATATCGACCGCAACCCCGGCCAGAACCTCCTGTTCTTTCAGGGAAATGCCGAGTTTTTCATAGGTTTCAAGCAGTTCCGGGTCGACCTCGTCAAGGCTTTTTGGTCCGTCTTCCGCTGATTTCGGGGCCGAATAATAATAGATATCCTGAAAATCTATCTCCGGGTAATCAACCATCGCCCAGGTTGGCTCCTCCATGGTCAGCCATTTCCTGTAAGCCTTCAACCGCCAGTCAAGCAGCCAGTCCGGCTCGGACTTTTTTGCCGAAATAAAGCGGATAACATCTTCATTCAGTCCTTTCGGGGCCTTTTCCGTTTCAATATCAGTGACGAAGCCGTATTTATATTTATCCGATATTTCATTCACCGCATTCCGGGCTTCTTCCATGGCAACCATTATCTTGTCCCCTGATTAATTATTTTGCGCGTCAGCGGCAAGTCATCAACTGTCCCGTCACCAATAAAATTGGGCACACTTTCAATCATCTGCGACAATGGCACCTGGTCGAGAGCGCCTTTTACAGCCTCATTAATCCGGTACCACTGACTTCTGGTGCCGCAGCTGCTAATCCGGTCACAATCTGACGTTTCTTCGCCAAGACAATTGGTTAACTGTACCGGCCCGTCCACCGCCTCGATAATATCGGCAATGGAAATATCAGACGCCTGAACGGCCAGGGCAAAGCCCCCCCGCAGCCCGCGATGTGAACGCAGCAACCCGGCCCGGACCATCTTGCCCAGAATCTTGCTGACCGTTGGCAGCGGAATGTGGGACCCCAGCGCCAGACCGGCGGAAGAATGAACCTCAGCTGGCTTCAGGGCAATACAACACATCAACTCCACCCCGTAATCTGCCAAATTTGACAATTTAATCATTTCCGTTCCTGTCTCTGCCCCGAAAACAGGCTGTTTCGGGAGACTCACCAACCCGGACCAGTCCGGTAGTCTATTAGATGGGCCTTACAGGAGAGATTGTCAATATAAATAAGACTGATTTAGTCGTTTTATGTTTAAAATAGTTGTTTTTTGCTGGTTTTTGAAATATTGCCGTCACGGAAAAATTTAAACACCGGGGAAGGCCACTTATCAATTATAATGTGAATATCCCCCGAAACTGTCAGGATTCCTTACACTTGTTATCATACCGGATATTTCCCCTAAAGCATTGAATATACATAATAAATTTACATATAAAAAATTTAGTGAAGATTATCGGCTGGCGTTAACCATGGTAAATCCCGCCTTTTTGATATTTTATTACGAATCTGTCAGGAATCTTTACAGTTTATGGGGGAATTTGGGGTAAAAAAACAGGAATCCTCTCAATAAATGGCAGAAACCCTTGAGAAATTATCAATTGGTACAATATTTGCATATTCTTATCTGGTAAAGGATAAATATTTTATAGAAACAGGATTTATTCAGGAACAAAACAATGACTGTTATTAAATACATGATTTTCGCATCTGCATTACTTGTCGGTTCTCTGAACGCCAATGCGACCGTTATTGATCAATATGCAACATCTGTTCTGAATTTCAGTTCTCAATGGAGTGGTAGTTCGTGGTCGGCAGCACAGGCGCTGGGGGCACCCAATACTTTTGGTTATGGTGATATAGCTACATCATGGGCCACTTTGCCCAATAATGATGGCATTCATTATATATCTGTTGGTTTCAATACGCCGGTATTTTCTTATGGCGCGACGATCAGGGAAACCTATGGCAACGGGTTTGTTTATCAAATTGACGCTATTGACCTGGGCAACACTCTTCATACTGTCTGGTCTGGAACTGATAACAGCGCCCCGGGCACGCCGGTTGATTTTCTGGCGAGTTGGGCCACAACCGGTTTTCTTGTAAATGGTTTGAAAGTTTACATAAATACAGACCATAACCTGAACACATGGGAAGAAATTGATTCAATACAGCTTCATGGCAACACCCGCGCCGTCAATGCAGTTTCAGCCCCGTCACCTGTCTGGTTGCTGGCTTTTGGTTTAATCGGCCTGATAGGGATGAGAAAGCCGTCCCAAAAATTATCCGGCATGTCCTGTTAGCTGCAAGCCATCTGCGCTTTTCTAATGTTGTTGCCAGTCCGCCAGACGTTGGCAGATATCGTCCAGCTGCTCCAGGCTTTTATACTGCACCCGGATTTCGCCATGCTCGTTACCCTTGAAGTCAATGATAACCGTAAGGCCCAAAGTACGGGACAGGTCATTTTCAAGGGCAATGGTATCTGCATCCTTGGCCTGACTGCTGCTTTTGGTGGATGATTTTGACCGGGGTTTCACCCGGCCTTTTTTTACCAGTAGCTCAGTCTGACGAACACTTAAACCTTCCCTGATTATTTTCACGGCAAGTGTTTCTGCGTCTTCCGCCGTGATCAGGGCGCGGGCATGGCCCATGCTCAGTTTTCCTTCGACGACCAGTTGGCGAACCTTCTCCGGCAGCACCAGAAGCCGGAGAAGATTGGCAATATGGCTGCGGCTTTTACCAACAATATGCCCCAGCTGTTCCTGGGTATGATCGAATTCATCCATCAGCCGCCGATAACCCATTGCCTCCTCAACCGGGCTGAGGTCGTGACGCTGGATATTTTCAATCAGGGCAATTTCGAGGGCTTCGCTGTCGGTCATTTCCCGGATCAGAACCGGAACCTCATGCAATCCGGCAACCTGCGCCGCCCGCCAGCGACGTTCCCCGGCAATAATTTCATACTCATCACGGTCACCGCGCTGCCGCACCAGCAAGGGTTGCAGGATACCCCGGTCCCGAATTGACTTAATGAGGTCGGCAGATTTATCCTTGTTAAAATAGAACCGTGGCTGATAGGGGTTTGGCACCAGAAATTCAATCGGCAGATTTCGGTCTCCCATATTGTCTGCGGTCCTGATATTGGCATATTCCTTGTCCGTGGAATCAAGAAGCGCAGAAAGACCTCTACCTAACCCTTTGTTTTTATGAATATTTTTTTTAATTTTTACTCTGATCGTCATTTAAGAAAAATCCTGTATGAAAGATAATATTTGTCTTATGCGGCTTTTGAAGATTCGCGGCGCAACAATTCCCGCGCCAGCCGGATATAGGCCTGGCTGCCGGAGCATTTATAATCATACAACAGGACCGGCTTGCCGTGGGACGGGGCCTCGGACACCCGGATATTGCGGGGAATGACGGTCTTGAACACCTTCTGCCCGAGATAACCCCGGACATCATTTGCCACCTGGCCGGACAGATTGTTACGCCCGTCAAACATGGTCAAAACCACCCCTTCTATTTCCAGCCCCGGATTGAAGTTGCTTTTGACAGTTTCGATCGTCCGCAACAGCAGGCTTAACCCCTCAAGCGCAAAAAATTCACATTGTAACGGCACAATCACAGAATGGGCCGCTGCCAGCGAATTCAGCGTCAAGAGGCTCAGGGACGGCGGACAATCTATTAGTATATAGTCAAACTGGTCTATAACCGGGTCCTGCAGCGCCTTCCTCAGGCGAAAGGTGCGCTGGCTTTCATTGACCAGTTCCAGTTCCGCCCCGGCAAGGTCAACGGTTGACGGGACCAGCGACAAGCCGGGAACAATGGTCGGAATAACCGCCTCAGCCAGGCTTATTTCCCCCGTAAGAATTTCGTAAATACTGTTGTCCCGGTTACCGCGATCCGACCCGAGACCGGTACTGGCATTTCCCTGGGGATCCATATCAACCAGCAGAACTTTTTTCCGGGCGGCAACCAGTGCCGTTGCCAGATTTATTGTCGTGGTGGTTTTGCCGACTCCCCCCTTTTGATTGGCAATTGCGATAATTTCCGTCCTGCCACGGGCTGTGGATAACTTTGTGGGTATTTTCACTTGTTTTTCCCTATCTAACCTCATTCAACGCCTTTATATTGCTCACTTTCACAATAACCCCCGACTGTTCACTGACGCTTGTGAATTTTTCCAGTATAAAATCCCATTTTAATCTCGCCGCCTCAATTTCATCATCGGCGTTTTTTCCCTTTAAAAACAGACAGACCGTTCCGGACCCTATAAAATGCCGCCCAAGGCCAAGCAGCTTATCAAGCGGGGCACAGGCCCGTGAAATAATATAGTCCACCGGGAAATGGCTCAAATCTTCAATCCGTTTACAATGAACAACGGCATCACAGCCCGTTTCCCGAATTACCTGATTCATGAAAGCGCATTTTTTGCCATTACTTTCCACCATATGGAATCTGCCCGGTCCCACAATAGAGAGTAGCAGACCCGGAAAGCCTGCACCACTGCCAATATCAAGAATCTGTAATTTTTTTCCCGCTGTCCGGTCCAGAAAAACCCTTAACTGAAAACTGTCATAAAAATGCCGGGACCATATATCCGGCAGGGTTCCGGTGCTGACCAGATTTATTTTCTTCTGCCATTTTTCCAGAAGACCGGCGTAAATATTTATCTTTGCCAGCGTTTCACGTGAAACACCGGTTTCCTTTAGAAAACTTTTCGCATCACAGACCATACTCATCCTGAAACAGTATCTTTTCTTTTGACATGCCTTAGCAAGCTGTTCAGGGCCACCGGCGTCACCCCGGAAATCCGCGCCGCAGACCCCAATGTTGCCGGGCGGGCCGCCGTTAATTTTTCTCTGACCTCATTGGATAACCCCCCAACCATGGCATAATCAAGACCCTTGGGCAGCATCAGCCTTTCATCCTTGCGAAAGGCCAGAATATCAGCCTCCTGCCGTTCAAGATAGGCGCTATAGGTCGCTTCTATTTCAATCTGTCCGGCGATATCTGTTGGTATTTCGCTCAATTCCGGCCAGATACGGCACAGGTCACGCATTCCTATGCCAGCATGGGATAACAGGGTCTTTGCCGTGCGCCTGACTCCGTCCTGATTGATTTTAAGGCCATATTTGGCGGCTTTGGACGGAGAGATAGATTTTGCGTCGATCATTACGCTATATTTATCTAATGCCGCTTTTTTTTCTGTAAAAATCTCTTTACGCGCCGCACCGACAATCCCGAAATCAAGACCGATAGGGGTCAGGCGCTGGTCTGCATTATCTGATCTTAGTTTCAGACGATATTCGGCCCGGCTGGTGAACATCCGGTACGGTTCGCGCGTACCTTTGGTCACCAGGTCATCAATCATAACGCCGATATAGCCGTCAGCCCGGTCAAGAATAAACTCCCGGCTGCCTGCGGCAGATGCGGCGGCATTGGCCCCCGCGACCAGTCCCTGTGCCGCAGCCTCCTCATATCCCGTGGTCCCGTTAATCTGCCCGGCAAAATAAAGCCCGGCTATTTTTTTGGTTTCAAGCGTCACCAGAAGCTCACGCGGATCAACAAAATCATATTCGATCGCATAACCAAACTGCCGGATTACAACATTTTCAAGACCGGGAATAGTCCGCAGAAAAGCCGACTGAATATCTTGCGGCAGAGAGGTGGAAATGCCATTGGGATAGATCGTCTCATCCTCCAGCCCTTCCGGCTCAAGAAAGATCTGATGGCTGTTTTTATCGGCAAACCGCACCACCTTATCCTCTATCGACGGGCAATATCGTGGCCCGGTGCCGGAAATATTGCCGCTATACATCGCCGATCTTTGTATATTTTCCCGGATAATTCTGTGGGTTTCTTCGGTCGTATATGTGATATGACACTTGATCTGCGGAACATCTATCCGTTTGTTTATAAAGGAAAACGGCACCGGTGGTACATCACCTGGCTGAGCTTTGCACCGTGACCAGTCAATGCTGCTGCCGTCCAGACGTGCAGGCGTCCCTGTTTTAAGACGGCCCAGATCAAAGCCCGCGCCGAGCAGGCTCTGCGACAGGCCAAGAGCTGGCCCCTCGCCAAGCCGGCCCGCCGGAGTCTGTTTATCGCCCTGATGGATCAAGCCACGCAAAAAAGTGCCGGTGGTCAGCACAACCCGTCCAGCGGAAATTTCTTCGCCGTCAGCCGTGACGATTCCGGAAACCTGCTGATCTTTGTCGTCTGATTTCAAGATCAGCCCTTCTACTGCGGCGGCCCTGACCTCCAGATTCGGATAATTCAGGATATAATTCTGCATGGCTGTACGATATAATTTCCGGTCCGCCTGCGCCCGTGGCCCCTGTACCGCCGGACCCTTGCGCTTGTTGAGCATCCGAAACTGGATTCCTGCCTCATCAATCACCCGGCCCATAAGACCGTCAAGCGCGTCAATTTCCCGAACCAGATGGCCCTTGCCAAGGCCGCCAATGGCGGGGTTGCACGACATTTCGCCGATTGTTTCAATCCTGTGTGTGACCAATAATGTTCTGGCGCCAAAGCGCGCGGCGGCGGCGGCGGCTTCACAGCCGGCATGACCGCCGCCAATTACGATAACATCATAGTGAAACATTAAAAACCTATCCTGCATGTCATTTGAATCCGGGACTCTAGTTTTTTCACCAGATAAAGTCAAAGCCTGTTTCAGGACAATAACCGCCCGTGATGTTCCACGTGAAACATTCTGTTATTTTCCAATACAGAATTCAGAAAAAATCACCTCAAGAACATCTTCCACATCAACCCGCCCGGTAATCGTCCCAAGCGCCCGGGCCGCCATTCTGAGATCTTCCGCCAGCAGCGCCAGTTCCTTGTCCGGTGAGTCTATAAACCGGTCCAGATGATGCAGGCTGGTCACAAGCAGCTGTCTATGTCTCTCCCGGGTGAGGTTTGGTGCATCGACCAGCTCCATTCGCGCTTTTACTTCCCGGGAAAGTCTGGATAATAACGCCCCGGTCCCCTTTTCCTGCTTCAGGGAAACCGCCATAACGGCAAGACACTCCTGATGACTACAGGATAATTCCTTTTTTGATGGCATACAGAGATCGCTCTTGTTGAGCAGAATAATCGTATCTTTGTTTATTTTATCCCTGAGCGTATCAGGAATATCCGGCCAGTCACCGGCATCAATCATCGCAATCGTAATATCGGCGGTCCTGGCCCGCCGCTCGGCACGGCGGATGCCTTCCCGTTCGATAATATCCCGGCTTTCCCGCAGTCCGGCGGTATCGACAACCGTGACCGGAAAGCCTTCTATATCCAGATGAACCTCCAGCATATCCCGCGTGGTGCCGGCAATATCGGTTACGATGGCAACATCCCGTTGTGACAAGAAATTAAGCAGGGTGGATTTACCGACATTAGGCTCACCAATAATGACCACCTGCAGCCCGTCCCTGATACGTTCCCCCCGAAAACCCGCGCCGATATGCTCTGTAATATTCTGGCGCAACTGGTCTATCGACCGAAAAACGGCGGCGGTGACATCCTCCGGAATATCTTCGTCGGCAAAATCTATTTCTGCCTCCACCAGGGCCATTGCCGATATAATCTCCCTACGCCAGCCTTCATAAAGATCAGCCAGACGGCCTTCCATAAGCCTAAGTGCCTGCCTTTTCTGGGCCTCGGTTTCAGCATTGATCAGGTCTGCCAGTCCCTCTGCTGCCGTCAGATCCATCTTGCCATTATCAAAGGCCCGGCGGGTAAATTCACCCGGAAGCGCCGGTCTTAATCCGGGAATTTTAAGCAGGGCCGCAAAAAAACCGCTGATAACCGCCCGGCCACCATGCAGGTGAAATTCGCCAACATCTTCGCCGGTAAAGCTTTTCGGCCCCTGAAAATAAAGCAATATCCCCCGGTCCAGACGATGGCCGTTTTCCGGGTCAGTAAACCAGCATAGACGGGCTTCACGTGGAACCGGTATGTCGGTTCTGTCCACAAGCTTTTCAATCGCGGCCAGCGTATCGGGACCGGACAGGCGGATAACCGACACCCCGGCCCGGCCTTTTCCGCTCGACAGGGCAAATATTGTCTCTTGCACCATGCCGGTCATTTATCTTTGGCTTGTGCCGTTTGCCAGAATATATTTTGCAGGGCTTCAAGGTTTTTACCTGCCTGTTTCATGCCGGAAGCGCCCCATAAATCAACCATTTTTTCCATATCCCCGGCAGACAGCCCCGACGATATT
>JALUWZ010000087.1 GCA_027019205.1 Emcibacter sp. | reverse complement strand
CACGGGCCGCGACCGTTCCCAGGTGCTGCTACGGCTGTCATCCGGTGAACAGCGTTATGTCCCGTCAAGCTGCATGGCGACGATCGGGGCGGTATCCAACCCGGATCACAAGAATATCAAGCTGGCGAAAGCCGGTCGTAACCGCTGGCTCGGCAAACGGCCATCGGTTCGTGGTGTCGCCATGAACCCGGTTGACCATCCGCATGGTGGTGGTGAGGGCCGGACCTCGGGCGGGCGTCATCCTGTGACACCGTGGGGCAAGCCAACCAAGGGCAAGCGCACCCGCAGCAACAAATCGACGGATCGTTTTATCGTACGGTCCCGTCACGAACGCAAGAAGGGCTAGAGGAATGGCACGTTCAGTATGGAAGGGTCCGTTCGTTGATCTGCATTTGCTCAAGAAATCAGAAGCAATGACAGATAGCGGCAAGAATTCACCGATCAAGACATGGTCCCGTCGGTCAACAATTTTGCCGCAGTTCGTCGGACAGACATTTAATGTTCATAACGGTCATAAATTTATCCCGGTCTATGTTACGGAAGATATGGTTGGCCACAAGCTTGGTGAATTCGCCCCGACCCGGACCTATTACGGTCACGGGGCTGACAAAAAAGCGAGGAAGAGGTAGACGCCGTGGGTAAGAAAACAGCACCCCGCCGCATTGCGGACAACGAAGCAATTGCAGTATGCAAGATGGTTCGTATCAGCCCCCAGAAACTTAATCTGGTGGCCGGTCTCATTCGTGGCAAGAAAGTTGAAAAAGCGCTTGCGGACCTCACTTTCTCCAAACGCCGGATTGCCGGTGATGTCAAAAAAGTACTGGAATCCGCCATTGCCAATGCGGAAAACAATCACGGCCTCGATGTCGATAGTCTGGTTGTTGCCGAGGCAAGTGTCGGCAAGTCTCTGGTCATGAAACGTTTCCGCCCGCGCGCCCGTGGACGGACCGGTAAAATTTTAAAACCATTCAGCCGAATCCGGATTATGGTCCGTGAAGTCGAGGAGCAAGCATAATGGGTCAAAAAGTCAATCCAATCGGCCTTCGCCTTGGCATCAACCGCACCTGGGACAGTCGCTGGTACGCCGGTGGTGATGAATATGCTTCCCTGCTTCATGAAGATCTCAAAATCCGGGATTTCCTGATGGAGAAACTGAAGCAGGCTGCGATCAGCCGTGTGGTTATTGAACGTCCGGCGAAAAAGGCCCGGGTGACGATATATTCAGCCCGGCCCGGCGTTATCATCGGTAAAAAGGGTGCGGATATTGAAAAGCTGCGTAAAAGTATCGCCGCTATGACGGTTGCCCTTGATGTCAGCCTGAATATTGTCGAAATACGCAAGCCTGAAATTGACGCCCAGCTCGTGGCCGACAGTGTGGCCCAGCAGCTGGAACGCCGGGTGGCTTTCCGCCGCGCCATGAAACGGGTGATGCAGAGCGCGATGCGCCTTGGTGCGCTTGGTATCCGGATCAATACTGCCGGTCGTCTTGGCGGGGCCGAGATTGCCCGTACAGAATGGTATCGCGAGGGCCGGGTGCCGCTTCATACCCTGCGCTCCGACATTGACTATGCCGAAAGCCGGGCCAAGACCCCTTACGGGATTATTGGTGTCAAGGTGTGGATTTTCAAGGGCGAGATCATGGAACATGATCCAATGGCACGCGACAACCGTATCAATGAACAGCAGAAGAGTTCCGGCGGCAGGGAGGGCGGCAGAGGCCGACCCGCAAGACCACCCCGGAATGCAAGGTAGGAATGCAAGGTAAATATTATGCTTCAACCGAAAAAAACAAAATTTCGTAAAGCCCATAAAGGCCGCATTCATGGCAATGCCAAGGGGGGCACATCGCTCACTTTTGGCTCCTGCGGTCTCAAGGCACTGGAACCGGAAAGAATTACCGCGCGCCAGATAGAGGCCGCCCGCCGGGCGATGACGCGTCATATCAAGCGTCAGGGCAAGGTGTGGATACGGATTTTTCCGGATGTGCCGGTATCGAAAAAACCTGCCGAAGTCCGTATGGGCAAGGGCAAGGGCTCTGTTGAATTCTGGGCCTGTCGGGTAAAACCTGGCCGTATCATGTTTGAAATGGATGGT
>JALUWZ010000086.1 GCA_027019205.1 Emcibacter sp. | reverse complement strand
GGGTCTGGCCATATCCATGGAGTCAACTGCCCTGCCGGTGATTGTGATCTCTGGCGGTATCTTCCTGGCCTATAATCAGGCCGGTCTGTTCGGAATTTCTCTTGCCGCGACATCAATGTTGTCCCTCGCCGGGATGGTGGTGGCGCTCGATGCCTATGGTCCGGTGACAGATAACGCCGGCGGCATTGCCGAAATGGCCAGCCTGCCCGAAGATGTCCGCAAAACCACGGACAAGCTGGACGCGGTGGGCAACACCACCAAGGCCGTGACCAAGGGCTATGCCATTGGCTCAGCCGGGCTGGCCTCCCTCGTGCTATTTGCCGCCTATACCGAGGAAATCACCCATTATCTGCCCCAGCTCGGGGATATCAGTTTCCGTCTGCAGGATCCTTTCGTTGTGATCGGCCTGTTCATTGGCGGCATGTTGCCCTATCTGTTTGCCTCCATGTCGATGATGGCGGTCGGACGGGCAGCGGCCAGTGTCGTCGTTGAAGTCCGGCGTCAGTTCAAGGAGATCAAGGGTATTATGGAAGGCACGGCGAAACCTGAATATGGCAAGGCGGTGGACATCCTGACCAAATCGGCCATTCGCGAAATGATCCTGCCGTCACTGCTGCCGATTCTGGCCCCCTTCGCGTTGTTTGGCGTGGTCTATCTGATCAGTGGCAAGCTTGAAAGCGCCTTTATGTCATTGGGGGCCATGCTGCTTGGCACCATCATTACCGGGCTGTTTGTCGCGATTTCCATGACCTCCGGCGGCGGGGCATGGGATAATGCCAAAAAATATATCGAGGATGGCAACCATGGCGGCAAAGGATCCGATGCCCATAAGGCAGCCGTGACCGGGGATACGGTCGGCGACCCTTACAAGGACACGGCGGGCCCTGCGGTTAACCCGCTGATCAAGATCGTTAATATTGTTGCAATACTGCTTGTGGCGATCGTGGCAAAATTCTTTGTTGGCTGATCGCAGGAACTTTTTTAAAACCCCCGCCCTTCAGATTTCAGGGCGGGGGTTTTTTTTGGCAAAAATATACTGACAAATATGATATAATGGCTATATTGCGCCGCAATAGAATTTAACAGCCAACAGGGTATATCATGCCGCAGGTCAATAAAATCCGCGCCGGACTTAATCCTCCGGACGAAATCAATGTCATTATCGAGGTCCCCGCCGGTGGAGCGGCGGTAAAATATGAAATGCACAAGCGCAGTGGCGCCATGCTGGTTGACCGTATCCTGCACACCCCAATGCGCTACCCGACCAATTACGGCTATATGCCCCATACCCTGTCCGATGATGGCGACCCGTGCGATGTTATGGTGGTGGTTGGTGAGGCGCTGGTGCCGGGCTGTGTGATTCGCGCCCGCCCTGTCGGGGTGCTGCTGATGGAAGACGAGGCCGGCGGCGATGAAAAAATCCTTGCCGTGCCTGACCTCAAAACCGATCCGACCTACAAGAATATTCAGACCCATAACGATCTGCCGGAGATTCTCCTGCACCAGATTGAACATTTTTTCGAGCATTACAAGGATCTGGAAGACGGCAAATGGGTCAGGATTACCGGCTGGCAAGGCCCGGAAGTCGCCAAACAAAAAATCCTTGACGGCATGGCGCGGGCAAAAAACGACCCTTCGGAAGACCAATTTCAGGAATAGAACTTTTGTCCTGATGATTTTTCTCTTATAACTCTGGCATGTCTTATTCATCGCTCAGGGATTTCATCGCCCATCTGGAAAAAACCGATCGTCTGGTCCGGGTCACCGAACCGGTCAGCACCGATCTTGAAATGACCGAAATTCAAAGCCGCGTTCTGGCAGAAGGCGGCCCGGCGATCCTGTTTGAAAATATCATCAAAGCCGATGGCAGCAAAAGCACCATGCCGGTGCTGGTCAATCTGTTCGGCACGGTGGAGAGGGTTGCCTGGGGCATGAACCGGGAACCATCGGGCCTGCGCGACCTCGGCGAGATTATGGCGCAGTTGCGCCAGCCCGAACCGCCGGACGGCTTTAAGGAGGCGCTGCAAATGCTGCCCCTGCTGCGTCAGGCCATGAACAGCCGCCCGAAAACCGTAAAAAAGGCCCCGGTCCAGGAGATTATCCTGACCGG
>JALUWZ010000085.1 GCA_027019205.1 Emcibacter sp. | reverse complement strand
GCGGGGGTGCGGCGTCCCTCGCCTGCCTTGATCTGCTGGTCAGTATGGGCCTGCGGCGCGAAAATGTCAGTCTGGTTGATATTGAGGGGGTGGTCTACCGGGGCCGCGCGAAAGACATGAACCCCTATAAGGACAGATATGCGATTGACACCGACAAGCGGACATTGGCAGATGTCATTGGCGGGGCGGATGTCTTTCTTGGCCTGTCGGCACCGGGGATATTAAAGCCCGACATGGTGGCGCGGATGGCGGAAAATCCGTTCATTCTGGCGCTGGCCAATCCGACTCCGGAAATCCTGCCTGAAGAAGTCAAAAAAGTCCGCAGTGATGTTATTATGGCGACAGGCCGGTCCGATTATCCCAATCAGGTCAATAATGTATTGTGCTTTCCCTTTCTGTTCCGGGGGGCGCTTGATGTCGGGGCGACGACGATCAATGACGAGATGAAGCATGCCTGTGTTACGGCGATTGCCGATCTGGCTTTCCGGGAATCTTCCGAGCAGGTCGCCAATGCCTATCAGGGCGAAGACCTGAAATTCGGCCCGGACTATATCATTCCAAAGCCGCTTGACCCACGCCTCATCCTCGAAATAGCCCCCGCCGTAGCCGAAGCCGCCATGAAAAGCGGGGTCGCGACAAGGCCGCTGAAAGATATTGAGGCTTACCGGGAAATGCTTGGCAATTTTGTTTTCAAGTCGAGCATTCTGCTGCAGCCGGTGATCGAACAGGCCCGGAAAAACCCGCAGAGAATAATCTTTGCCGAGGGCGAGAATAAAAGCGTGCTGCTTGCGGTACAGGCGATCATTGATGAGAAGATCGGCCTTCCGACCCTGATAGGCCGGCCTCAGGTGGTACAGAAAAGGATTGAAAGTCTCGGCCTGCGTCTGGTGATGGGCCGGGATTTCGAGCTGATCAATCCGCAGAAAGATGACAGATACCGCAGCTACTGGCAGGCCTATCATTCAATGGTGGCCCGTCACGGGGTGTCAAGGGATGCGGCAAAAACCATTGTCCGGACCAATACCACGGTGATCGCCGCCCTTGCGGTCTGCCTGGGGGATGCCGATGCGATGATCTGCGGCACTTACGGGCGATTTGATTTCCATGTGAAATATATTATCGACATTATTGGCCGCAAATGTGCCAACCAGAATCTGTCGACGGTCAGCACCCTGATTTTGCCGCGCCGGACAATATTCTTTGCCGACAGTTTTATGACCGTTGATCCCGATGTCGATCAGATTGTCGAAAATACTCTTGCTGCGGCGGATAAGGTCAGCCATTTCGGGGTCACGCCAAAGGTGGCTCTGCTGTCTCATTCCAATTTTGGCTCGTCCAATGCGCCGTCCGCCCGCAAAATGCGTAAAGCAACGAAAATTCTGAAACAGATGCGCCCTGACATGCAGGTTGACGGCGAGATGCACGCCGATGCGGCTTTCAAAGAATCACTGCGGGATAATATGGTCGCGGACGGCAAGCTTGCCGGGGCGGCCAATCTGTTTATTTTTCCCAACCTTGATGCGGCCAATATCTGTATAGAGATGCTGCGTTCCCTTGATAATGGTCTGCTGGTCGGGCCTATCCTGCTCGGTGCGGCGCGTCCGGCCCATATCGTTACCCCGACCGCGACTGCCAAGGGGATATTCAATATGGCCGCTATCGCCCTTGCCGATGCGGTCAATGAGAAAAATTAACGTGAGGGCAGGTCAATACCGCTGAGGGCGAGCAGATGACGGATCAGCAGCAGCAGGATAAGCAGATTGAGGAATAATACGCCGTTCCACGGGATATGCCATGACTTGCCAAGCTCCCGGGGCTGACGTACCTTGTAAAGAGCGACAGCAGACAGAAGGATAATAAAGGTCATTAACAGATAGGTGAGGCCTTGTTCCATGAGACCTGAAATAGGGCTTTTGGGATAAAAATCAACAAAAACAGACTGAAATAGTGTTTTTTCTTTTCCGTCGGGTTATTTTATGGTCTGCTACAGGCCGTTAAACGAGGAGATTTGAGATGCCTGCAAATGAAAATTTTTTCCCGCTGCAGAACCGGATCGAATGGTCACTGTTTCTGCTGCGGCTCGGGGTGTTTATCGTCATGTTTGCCTGGACCCTGGACAAGCTGCTTAATCCCGGCCACGGGGTCAGGGTTTTTGAACATTACCTGTTTATAGAGGGGGTGGGCCGTACGGTGATGATGACGCTGGGGGCGATTGAGCTGGTGATTATTGTCGCTTTTCTGCTCGGTCTGTGGAAACGCTATACTTACGGCTTTATCCTGGTTGTTCACGCGATTTCAACATTTTCGTCATGGAAACAATATACTGTTGACATCAGCCTGCTGTTTTTTGCCGCCTGGCCGATGCTCGCAGCCTGTATTACGCTATATCTGTTACGTGATCTGGATGTGAAATTTACCCTGTCTGCCCCCAGATCTTTGCATGAGGCGTAATGTCCTGGAGAACAAAAAATAACCGGCAGATCGCCACATGGCTGTTCATCGTCTGTGCGATGATATTCTGTATGGTGGTGGTCGGCGGGGTGACGCGGCTGACCGAATCCGGCCTGAGCATGGTTCACTGGCATCCGCTCAGCGGGATTATCCCGCCGCTGACCGACGCGGCATGGGCAAAGGAATTTGCCGCCTATCAGCAGTATCCCGAATATCAGAAAGTCAATCAGGGTATGAGCCTCGGGGAGTTCAAGTCGATATTCTTCTGGGAATACAGCCACCGGCTGCTCGGGCGGCTGATCGGGCTGGCATTTTTTGTCCCCTTTGTGTTTTTTCTGTTGAAACAGAAAGTATCTTCATCTCTCAAGCCTAAATTATGGGCGCTGTTTTTCCTTGGCGGCGCGCAGGGATTGCTTGGCTGGTGGATGGTCAAAAGCGGCATGGTTGACCGGCCCGACGTCAGCCATTACCGACTGACGGCCCATCTCGGGCTGGCGGTGTTTATCTATATCTGCATGTTCTGGGTGGCGAGCAGTCTTGTGACCGAGCGCCGGGTGCGCCACCGCAGACGACCGGCGATCGGGCTGAAATTTCTGATTGTGATGATATTTGTCCAGATATTGCTCGGCGGGCTGGTCGCCGGGCTGAATGCGGGCAGGATATATAATACATGGCCCCTGATGGACGGCGCCTTTATACCGTCCGGCCTCTATAGCATGACCCCGTGGTTTATAAATATGGGTGAAAATATCATGACGGTGCAGTTTGATCACCGGATGCTGGCCTATGCCATTGTGATGCTGGGGCTGTATCTGTGGTTCAGGATGCGCCGCGACAAGCGCATTGTCATCCGCCTGTCAGGCCATCTGCTGATGCTTGCCATTCTGGCCCAGGTCACGCTGGGCATTATGACCCTGATTCATGCGGTGCCTATTCCCCTTGCCGCCGCCCATCAGGCCGGGGCGCTGATCACCCTGACCACGGCACTCTATGCTCTGCGCCGGATACGAAACCTGTGACCGGCTATTGCACATTATATGTCACCGTGCCCGACAAGGCGGAGGCCGTCGCCCTGTCGCGCACATTGCTTGAGGAAAAGCTGGTGGCCTGCGCCAATATTTCCGACGCGATGTTGTCGCTCTATGAATGGGACGGCGAGATATGCGAGGATTATGAGCGGGCTATATTCATGAAAACCAGTACTGCGCTCGCCGGGCAGGTCATCACGCGAATCAAGCAACTGCACAGCTACGACACCCCCTGCATTGTCCAGTGGGACATCACCGGCGGCAGCGAGGCCTATCTGAAATGGATCGGCGAGCGGGTTGACCCGGTTGACTAACCCTCCAACGCCTGATCAAGATCGGCAATGATGTCCCGGATATCCTCAATACCAACGGAAAGACGCACCACATCAGGCCCGGCCCCGGCGGCAATCTGGCCTGCTTCGTCAAGCTGTCGGTGGGTGGTGGAGGAGGGGTGAATGATCAGGCTGCGGGTATCGCCGATATTGGCGAGGTGGGTGAACAGCCTGACATTTTCAACCATCCGGACTCCGGCGTCATAACCGCCCTTCAGGCCGAATGTCATGACGGCCCCGGCCCCTTTGGGCATATATTTCTGTTGCAGGGCATGATAATTGTCTCCCTCCAGACCGGCATAGGATACCCGGGCAACTCTGTCATGGGTTTGCAGGAAACCGGCGACCTCAAGGGCATTGTCCGAGTGGCGCTGCATACGCAGCGGCAGGGTCTCTATCCCGTTCAGGATATAAAAGGCGTTCTGCGGTGACAGGCATGGTCCGATATCGCGCAGGCTCAATACCCGGCAGGCAATGGCAAAGGCGATATTGCCCATGGCCGCCCCGAAAACATCACCGATGACCATGCCGTGATAGCTGGGGCATGGCTCTGTCAGGGTCGGGTATTTATCACTCTTCATCCAGTCAAATTTGCCGCTGTCAATAATGATTCCGCCGATGCTGTTGCCTTGCCCGCCAAGGAATTTGGTCAGGCTGTGAACCACGATATCCGCCCCGTGTTCGATGGGTCGGCAGAGATAGGGGCTGGCGAGGGTATTGTCTACTACCAGAATAATTCCTGCTTCATGGGCCACGTTGGCGATGGCGGCAATATCCGTAACCACCCCGCCAGGATTGGCCAGACTCTCAATAAAAATGGCTTTTACACGGTCATTCAGGGCCGCCCGGAAATTTTCTGCTGTCGGCTCGACAAAGGTCGTTTTCCAGCCAAATTTCCGGAAGCTCTCCCCCATCTGGTTGATGGAGCCGCCATAAAGCTTGTTGGCCGCCAGAATTTCATCACCGCTTTCAAGCAGGGTGTGAAAGACCGTGAACTGGGCGGCATGGCCGCTGGCCACCGCCACGGCCCCTACGCCGCCCTCAAGGGCCGTGACGCGGTTTTCCAGAACCGCCACGGTCGGGTTGGTGAGTCGACTGTAAATATTGCCGAATTCCTCAAGATTGAAAAGTCTGGCCGCCTGTTCTGTGCTGCCAAACTCAAAAGACGCCGTCTGGTAAATCGGTGTGGCACAGGCCCCTGTTGCCGGGTCCGATTGCTGGCCTGCATGGACCGCCAGCGTTGAAAAATTATAATTTTCAGGCATTTGTTGTCTTTCCTTCTGTTATGATCAGCAGGGAATGGTAAAATCCCGGCCTTTGCAATGAGTTATTTGATGGTATTATGATACCATATTGGTAACTATTTGAATAAATAAATAAAATTACCGTTGACTTTCGTTTTTTTGGTGCCATATTGCCCCGGTTTTGTAGCGTGGATGAATTCACTTGTCCATAATGATTTTGACGTAAGGAATAACAGATGAAAACCTTTTCTGCCAAGCCAGCAGACATTGAAAAGAAATGGTTCGTCATTGATGCCGAGGGAATTATCCTCGGTCGTCTGGCGGCCATTATTGCCAATCGTTTGCGCGGCAAGCACAAGCCTTCCTACACCCCTCATATGGATTGCGGGGATTATATTATCGTGATTAACGCTGAAAAAGTAAAATTGTCGGGCAAGAAAATGTCGGACAAGATTTATTATTGGCATACCGGTCATCCGGGTGGCATCAAGCAGCGTACCGCCGGAGAGATTCTCGAAGGCGATCATGCGGAACGGGTGGTGGTCAAGGCCGTGCAACGCATGGTGCCAAGCGGCCCGCTCGGCAATGCCCAGATGAAAAATCTCAGGGTTTTTGTTGGTCCCGAACACAGCCATGCTGCCCAGAACCCTGAAATACTGGATGTTGCGGCAATGAATATCAAGAATACAAGGAGTCGCAAATAATGACCAAAGAAAAGAAAACTCTGGAAGATCTGAAAGATATTACCTCGGAAATCCAGACTGCGGCCCCGGTTCAGGAAACAGCCGATACCGCATCCGCCGAAGAACAGGAAGTCCAGCCGAAAATTGATGCCCAGGGCCGGTCTTACGCGACCGGCAAACGTAAAGACGCCATCGCCCGGGTCTGGATCAAACCCGGCAAGGGCATGATCACCATCAATGGCCGTGACCAGCAGGTCTATTTTGCCCGTCCGACCCTGAGAATGCTGGTCAACCAGCCTTTTGACGTAACCTCCCGGGTTGGTCAGTTCGATGTGATCTGTACGGTCAAGGGCGGCGGCCTGTCCGGTCAGGCCGGCGCAGTACGCCACGGCATATCCAAGGCCCTGACATATTACGAACCGGCCCTGCGTCCGGCGCTCAAGGCCCAGGGTTTCATGACCCGTGATGCCCGTATTGTTGAACGTAAAAAATACGGCAAGGCCAAAGCCCGCAAGAGCTTCCAGTTCTCCAAACGTTAAGACAGAAACACGAAATTACTCAATTAAATCAAAGGCTTGCATTTTTATGCAGGCCTTTTTTATATTCTGAAAACATTAAAAAAAATGTTATATTCCTTACGCGATGATACTCCTGCCGAAGATAAATCTGGCCTAAATCCTGAATAAAAAAATCCCGTTAACTCATTGAATTAACGGAATTTTATTTGGTCGGAATGACAGGATTCGAACCTGCGACCCCTTCACCCCCAGCGAAGTGCGCTACCAGACTGCGCCACATTCCGGCAAGAAAGAACCAGGGTCATTAAAATAACCCTTTAAATAACCCATGGCGAAGCTATAAGGCCTGAATGCCGCTAAATCAATGTGAAAATTAACAATCCAGCTTAAAATTTTCGGGAAACCGCCTTGTTGCTTTTGCGGCGATATTGCCGGGTGCCGGGTTTGCCGGCACTTGACCGGCCTCGCACGGATTTCCCCTGATGGCTGCCAGTGATGCCGAGGTCATGATCTTCGAGCCGTTTGACCTCGTCGCGCAGGCGGGCGGCTTCCTCGAATTCAAGATTGCCGGCGGCATCCAGCATCTGTTTTTCAAGGTCGGCGATATAGGCCTTCAGGTTATGGCCGACCATATGATTGCCGTCAATATCCAGTGGCACCAGCACATGATCGCCCTCGGCAACACTCTCGATGATGTCACCGATGGATTTCCGGATGCTTTGCGGGGTGATGCCGTGGCGTTTGTTATAGGCGGTCTGTTTTTCGCGCCTGCGGTCGGTTTCTGCCAGTGCCGCCTTCATGCTGCGGGTGATTTTATCGCCGTAGAGAATGACCTTGCCATCGACATTGCGCGCCGCCCGGCCAATGGTCTGGATCAGCGAGGTTTCGGACCGCAGAAAGCCTTCCTTGTCGGCATCGAGTATCGCCACGAGGCCACATTCCGGAATGTCCAGCCCCTCGCGCAGCAGGTTGATGCCGACCAGAATATCAAATGTCCCGAGCCGCAGGTCGCGGATAATCTCTATCCTCTCCAGGGTTTCAATATCCGAATGCATATAGCGTACCTTCAGGCCGTTTTCATGGAGATATTCGGTCAGATCCTCGGCCATGCGCTTGGTCAGGGTGGTGACCAGTATCCGGTAGCCCTTGTTTATGGTCGCCCGGGCCTCATGCAGCAGGTCGTCAATCTGGCTTGCCACCGGCTTGACCTCGCAGGGCGGATCAATCAGCCCGGTGGGCCGGATGACCTGTTCAATAAAGTCGCCGCCCGTTTGCGCCATTTCCCATTTGCCCGGCGTTGCCGAAACATAAATGCTCTGCGGGCGCAGCCGGTCCCATTCCTCGAATTTCAGGGGCCGGTTGTCTATGCAGGACGGCAGGCGGAATCCAAAGTCGGAAAGGGTGCTTTTGCGGGCATAATCGCCCCGGCTCATGCCGCCGATCTGCGGGATGCTGACATGGCTTTCATCAACAAACAGCAGCATATTCTCCGGCAGATATTCAAATAAAGTCGGCGGATTGCTGCCCGGTTCCCGCCCGGTGAGGTGACGTGAGTAATTCTCGATCCCGGCACAGCCGCCGGTCGCTGCCATCATTTCAAGGTCGAGTTTTGTCCGCTGTTCGAGGCGGGCGGCTTCGAGTATCTTGCCCTGCTCCTTCAGGTCGCGCAAACGCCAGTCCAGCTCTGCCCGTATGGTTTTCTGCGCCTGTTGCAGGGTCGGCCCCGGGGTGACATAATGGCTGTTGGCATAGAGCTTGGTCAGGGTGAGGGAGTCAATTTTTTCCCCGGTCAGCGGGTCAAACATGATAATATTTTCCAGCTCGTCGCCAAAGAAATCCAGCCGGAGCGCCCGGTCCTCGTAACTTGACGGAAAGATTTCAATAACGTCGCCGCGCACCCGGAATGTGCCGCGCTGAAAGAAATTGTCATTGCGTTTATATTGCAGTTCCACCAGCCGCCGCAGCAGCTCACGCTGGTCTATCCGCATGCCGAC
Source organism: Emcibacter sp. (assembly GCA_027019205.1). GTDB lineage: Bacteria > Pseudomonadota > Alphaproteobacteria > Sphingomonadales > Emcibacteraceae > Paremcibacter. Next base: position 3,910 of record JALUWZ010000085.1, on the reverse strand, counting down.
CTCAAAGGGAATGGTCATCTCAAGATAGGTTTCGGGCGAGCCCATGCCGTAAATGCATGATACGCTGGCGACGATAATAACGTCATCGCGTTCAAATACCGCCCGGGTCGCGGCATGGCGCATCCGGTCAATCTGCTCATTGATGCTGGCATCTTTCTCGATATAGGTGTCCGAGCGCGGGACGTAGGCCTCCGGCTGGTAATAATCATAATAGGAGACGAAATATTCTACCGCATTGTCGGGGAAGAAAGCCTTCATCTCGCCGTAAAGCTGGGCGGCGAGGGTCTTGTTATGGGCCATGATGATCGCCGGTCTCTGGGTCTGTTCGATCACTTTGGCCATGGTATAGGTCTTGCCGGAGCCGGTCACGCCGAGCAATACCTGATCCGACAGCCCGTCCCCGATGCCGGTGACAAGCTTTTCAATCGCCTGCGGCTGGTCACCGGACGGGGTGAAGGGTGACTGTATTTTAAAGGCAATGCCGCCCTCGGTTTTCTCCGGGCGGATATTCGGCTGGCGCATAAGATAAATTCCGGTAAAAGTTTCCCTTTTGTTCTTATCAGATATTCGATGAGCCGTAAATTGATAAATAGGCTGCCAAAGCAGTATTTTTATGATATGTTTAATATGTAAAGGGAAGAATAATGGGCAAAGTCATAAATTTCAAACGGGCCGGTAAAAAAATAACCCGGCGTAAAAAAGAGCAGGAGGCCGGTCAGCGGCGGGTTCTGTTCGGTCAGAAAAAATCTGTCAAAATTCGTCTAAAAAAAGAGAAGAAAACTTTTGAGACCAATCTTGACAATCATAAAACTGATGAGCCGGGGGACTGATTTACTTCTCCATATCAAAATCCGGGCCGGTATAAAAATCCGGGGCAAATTCCTTGACATTGGGACCATCCGAGGCCCAGCTGTGGCAGCTGTCGAGCATGGGTGGTCTGGTTTTCTCTGGCGCCTTCCCCTCAGCCTCTGCCGCTTCCCGGCGGCGTTTCATAATGACCGGCATGAGTGTCTGGATGGCTACCGTGGCCAGCACCGGCAGTAATTCCGTCAGATGGGTGCAACCGAGTTTGCCGCCAAGCCGTTCCCGGATGGCGCGGCGCCAGCCGATACCGATTTTGACCCCGGCCAGCTTGCCATAATCCACCGTAATATCCGGGCAGCCGTCAAAGGGGAAATGGTCCATACGGGCCTCGACCTCCCGCACCACCAGATCATCATCAAGGGTCAGGCGGATATACATTTCATGGAGCGGCTCGCCGGGGGGGACTTTGCCACGGAATTTATTGTCAAAGGGATAATGTTTGATGTCTTCCATGCGCCCCTCAATATCCCACAGGCCGTCGTCGCGCTGATACCCGTCACAGATAATCGAGCGGCGATGAAGAGCTTTGCGGGGGACGGGCTTTGACAAAGGCATATCTTTCTCCTAAATACTGGCTCTATACATAATTTTAGGTTATGTGAATTACAAGGGTTAACAGAAGACAGTATGATGATAACGGAAACCGGAAAGGCCGTGCTGCTGCTGAGCGGCGGGCTTGATTCAACAACCTGTGCGGCGATTGCCCGGGCGCGGGGCTTTGAGATATATGGCCTGAGCTTTGATTATGGTCAGCGCCACACCATAGAGCTTGCCGCTGCCGCCCGGGTCGCGGACCGGATGGGCCTGATCCGGCATGTGACGGCAAATATTGACCTGCGCGTGTTTGGCGGTTCGGCCCTGACCGATGATATTGCGGTGCCCAAGGGCCGCAGCGGCGATGAAATGGCGGGCGAAATTCCGGTAACCTATGTTCCGGCGCGCAATACCATTTTCCTGTCATTCGCGCTGGCTTACGCTGAAACCGTCGGGGCGAATGATATTTTTATCGGCGTCAACGCGCTTGATTTCAGCGGTTATCCCGATTGCCGCCCGGACTATATCGCCGCCTATCAGGCGATGGCCAATCTTGCGACCAGAAGCGGGGTTGAGGGGACGCAGGGCATCAAAATCCACACGCCGCTGATTGATATGACCAAGGCGGATATTATAAAAACCGGCCTTGCCCTTGGCGTCGATTACAGCATCACCACCAGTTGTTATGATCCGGCAGCGAATGGTGCCGCCTGCGGCGAATGCGATGCCTGTCAGTTAAGGCTTAAAGGCTTCCGCGAGGCCGGACAGACCGACCCTGTAGCCTATGTCAATGACCTATAGCGTCAAGGAAATATTCTATACCCTTCAGGGTGAGGGCCGGCATTCGGGCCGCCCGGCGGTATTCTGCCGCTTTGCCGGCTGCAATTTCTGGTCCGGGCGCGAACAGGACCGTGCGGCTGCCGACTGCAATTTCTGTGATACGGATTTTATCGGTACCGACGGCCAGAATGGCGGTAAATTCAGCACAGCAGAATCCCTGGCCGATGCCGTGCAGAAAATATGGGGCGGGGCAGGCGGCAAACCCTTTATCGTCTGCACGGGTGGTGAGCCGCTGATGCAGCTTGACAGCGCCCTGATCACGGCCTTGCAAGGCCGGGGGTTTGTGGTCGCGGTTGAAACCAATGGCAGCCTGCCCTGTCCGCCGGAGCTTGACTGGGTCTGTGTCAGCCCGAAAAACCTCGACAAGCTGGTCCAGACCAGTGGTGATGAATTAAAGCTGGTCTATCCGCAGGATGCCGTTGGCCCGGACGATGTTGCCCATCTCGATTTTGCTCATTTCTATCTGCAACCCCTTGACGAGGCGGGGGCAGACCACAGGGCGGCCACGGTCCAATATTGCCTTGCCCACCCCCGTTGGCAGCTCAGCCTGCAAAGTCATAAAATTCTTGGCATAGATTGACCCGTCATATGGCCGTGCAGGTCTTTCAGCAGCTTTGTCAGGAAATGGCACACCGCATCAACCCGGGCGACATGGCGCAGGTCTTCATGGACCACCAGCCAGTATTCGCGGTCAATGGCGACTTTATGTGGCAGAACCGGAATCAGGCGCGCATCGTGATTTGCCATAAAATAATGGACAATTGACAGGCCGATCCCGTCAAGCACTGCATTATACTGGGCGATGACGCTGGTGCTGCGAAACACCATATGCGGGCTTTTGACCACCTGCTCAAGGAAACGCAGTTCCGGCAGCTGGATCAGATCATCAATATAGCCGATAAAATCATGGCCATTCAGGTCCTCAAGGCGTGATATGGCCGGGTGCCGGTCAAGATAATCCTGTGTCGCGTAAAGCCCGAGCCGGTAATCACATAATTTCCACGCAATCACCCGGCCACTGTCGGGCCGGGCGAGGGTGATGGCAATATCCGCCTCGCGCTTTGACAGGCTGGTCTGGCGCGATTCGGCAAGCAGCTCAAGCTCGATATCCGGGTGCATTTCGCGAAATTTGCCAAGGTTGCGGGCGATGATGTCGGCGCTCAGCCCCTCAGGTGCCGCGAGCCGCACCGTGCCGGACAGCCGTGCATCCTTGCCGGAAATTTCCTGATAGAGCTGGTTTGAGCGCGCCTCCATCTGCTCGGCATAAGGCAGCAGCCGCAGCCCGGCATCGGTCAGCTTGTAGCCGCGCGGCGATTTATCAAACAGTCGGGCATTCAGCTCATCCTCAAGCGCAGAAATCCGGCGGCTGACCGTGGTGTGATCAACATGCAGCTTGCGCGCCGCACTGATCAGCCGCCCGCGCCGGGACAGTTCAAGAAAATACCGCAGGTCATTCCAGTCATACATAAGGTGTGATCTCTGTGTATTTATGCAGATTGTTTGTGAATATTTTGAACTATAAATGCAATTTTATCTTTAGTAAACTGCAAATCAGATTTTTCCACCAGAGCATGAGGATCCTGATCATGAAGCTTTATACCCATTATATCGGCGGCGAACATCTGGCGGGCACCAGTGGCCGCACCTCCCCGGTCTTTAATCCGTCAAGCGG
>JALUWZ010000084.1 GCA_027019205.1 Emcibacter sp. | reverse complement strand
CCCCGGAACATCTGGAACTGGCGATTGATCAGCCGCGCGCCATGCTCAAAGAGATTAAAAATGCCGGATCGGTATTTCTCGGGCGCCTGACGCCGGAGGCCATCGGTGATTATATTGCCGGCCCCAATCATGTCCTGCCAACCGCCCGCAGCGCACGTTTTTCATCCGGGTTGAATGTTCTTCACTTTTTAAAAAGGAATAGCCTGATAGAATGCAGCCGGGACAGCCTGAATAAAATCGGCCCGGCGGCCATGACCCTTGCCGAACAGGAAGGGTTGGAGGCCCACGCCCGGTCAATCGGCCTCAGGCTCGCGGATAACAAGCGGGACCAATAGCATGGATCCAAGGATCTGTCATATCGAACTGGACGAAAAAACCATCATTCGCCGGAGTGCGGATATTGATCACGAACGCCGGGTGGCGATTTTTGATCTGCTGGAGGAAAATTTTTATCAGCCGCGCGCCGAACTGCCGGGAAATTATACCGGCCCCTACCGCCTTGTCATGCGGATGGAAGACAACCGGCTGGCGATGGATATATATGCCGGGGAGGATATCGACCTGACACAAAGACTGGTGGTTATCATGCTGCCACTGACATCATTACGCAAGGTCATCCGGCAATATTTCCAGATCTGCGACAGCTATTTTTCCGCCATAAAAAGCGCCAGTCCCCGGCAGATTGAAACCATAGACATGGCCCGGCGCGGCCTGCATGATGAAGGCTCCGGAATATTACAGGACAGGCTGGCCGAAAAGGTAAAAATTGATTTGCTGACGGCGCGCCGCCTGTTCACCCTGATCTGTGTATTGCAAATCAGGTAACATATGGCGAATGTCCTGCATCAAAGCCCCCTCACCCCCGCAGAAATGCCTCACAGCGTCCTGTTTATGTGCAATTTCAACGCCGTACGCTCCCCGATGGCAGAGGCCCTGACCAAATTCTACTGTGGCAAGCATATATATGTCCAAAGTATCGGCATCCGGGCCGAGGGCGATCAGGCCAACCCCTTTGCTGTGGCGGTCATGGATGAAATCGGCCTGGATATTTCCCGGCATGGGCCAAAAAAATTCGCGGATTTGATGGATGCGTCCTTTGACCTTGTGGTGACGTTAAGCCCGGAAGCCCAGCACAAGGCCATTGACCTGACCCGGACGCTGGATTGTCAGGTTGAATATTGGCCGACCCTTGACCCGACCGCCGTCACCGGCAACCGCGACAACATCATCGCCGCCTTTCGTCAGACCCGCGACATGCTGGCCGAAAAAATCAAGAAGCGCTTTGATGTCGCCTATTTCCCGGTCGTATCATAGGCTGCGGTAACCTGGAATTATGTGGGAAATT